>NZ_ADGX01000039.1 GCF_000177675.1 Parafrankia sp. EUN1f | reverse complement strand
CCCCGGCGACGCCGCCCGCCCCGGTGTCGCCGCCCGCCCCGGTGTCGCCGCCCCCCTCGGCGTCGCCGCCCCCCTCGGCGTCGTCCACAGTGGCGAGCGCGGGACGATCGGTGCCCGCGAGCCCGGTGCCGGGACGTCCGTCCAGCAGTTCCAGCAGTTCGGCCGCTGTCGGGCGGCGGGATGGATCCTTACGCATCGCGGCACTGACAAAATCACAGAGAGTCAGATCCAGGCCGCGCAGATCGGGCTCGGCGTAGACCGCCCGCTGCAACAGAACCTGTGGTGTTCCGTTACCGAACGGAAGCCGGCCGGTGGCCGCGAAGAGGACCACACCGCCCCAGGCGAAGATGTCCGACGCTGTTGTGAGGGGCCGCCGCAGAACATGTTCCGGGGTAATGAATGCCGGTGTGCCGAGGCCGGGTCCCGAGCCCGCCCGACCTGCCAGCGCGGCGGAGTTGAGGACGCGCACGAGGCCGAAGTCGAGCAGCCGGATTCCACTCGGAGAAAGCAACACATTAGCTGGTTTCAGGTCTCCGGAGACCAGACCGGCACCATGGAGCCCGGTCAGTGCGGACACAAGTGCCATCGCCATGGCCCGAACGTCGTCCGGAGGCAGCGGACCGGTGTGCGCGACCCGCTGGGCCAGCGTCGGAGCATCCACGAACTCCGTCACGACGTACGGCGGATGCGCCGTGGTGCCGGCGTCGATGATCTCCGCAAGTGACGGTGGCGCGAGCGCCCGAACAGTCTCAAGATCCGTTTGCAGCAGCCGGCGGAATTCGTGGTCGCGGGCGAACGCCGCACTGATCATCTTGATGACGACATGCCGGCCGGCTGGATCTAGCGCGAGATAGACCGGCCCGGTTCCAGCCTCAGCCAGCTGCCTTTCCACGGTATACGGGCCGATTGAAACCGGCCGATTGCCGCGTGGTGCTTCGAGGTGTCGCCGGGCAACGACCACAGGTCGGCACCTCCGAAATATTCGTGAAACCCCGTAACGAGAACGCCGCAGTCACATCGGACGTGCTCGCATGTTATCTATACGGAGGCCGCCCGAACGGGCCGGTTACGCTTCGCGGTCGCCGAGTGCCGCGGCGACCGCGAGGAGCAACCCGGGATGCCGGTAGACCGCCCCGATCGTCAGCGGCCCCCCGCGGAGCGCCTGTAGCACCTCGTCGTGGCGCGGGACCTGTGCCCATCGGGCCCGCACCAGCCCGGCCAGGGCGAGCAACCCGCCCAGATGACGTTCCAGCGCGTCGCCAGCCGGCCCGAGCAGGCCCCCGAGCCAGGCCCGGTACTGGGCCGCGCTCATGATTTCCCACACCACCCGGTCTGTCACCCCCGCAGACCCTTTCGGACCACCCTGGGGACCACGCTCCCCTTCCGGCCAGTGGTGCACCGCGACAATGTGCGGCAGGCGCACCAGGCTGCCGCTGGCAGCGGCGCCCACAGCGGCACCCGCGGCGGCGCCTGCGAGCTCGGGGCGGTGATCCGCGACGACGACCCGGCTGGCCAGGCCACGCGCCGTGCGCGCGTCGTGCAGTCGGCCAGCGAAGCAGACCGCGAGCGCGGTGCTGACGACCGGTGCGTACCGCGCGTGCACCGCGACCGCGGTGAGGTCCGCCGTCTCCACCAGTGCGACGGCCGTGCGAGCCGCCTGGCCGGGATCAGCGGCGACGAACTCCACCCGGGTGACCTGGTGGCCCGCGGACGGGTCGCCGGGCGGCACCGGGCACACCGGGGAGCCCGGCGTGCGGCGAACCCGGTCGATCGTGATCAGGCCGTCGACATAGGGCAGGCGCAGCCTGGGCAGGTCCGCGGCAGCAACGGCGTGCGGGTCGCCGCCCGCCATCGCCCGCCCCCTCGTGCCCGCTCCAGGTACGGCCGACCTTACAAGCGCTGAGGTGGGCCGGAACCCGAATTCACGAGAAGATCGATCCGAAGGCAACTACCAGCCCCAGCAGGCCGAGCGGCCACCTCCGGCGCTGTTGTCCCGCAGGCTTTCCGGCGCCGCCGGCTCCCCCGCGCCGCCTGGTCGGCCGGTCACCGACTGCTCGGCCGGGCCGACTACTCCGCTGGGTCGATTCCGCTGGGTAGATGGGCCGACTACTCCGCCGTGCTGCCGGACGACCGGGCGAAGGGCCGCAGGCGGGCGACCAGGCCCCGAACCTCGGCGCTGGCCGCGGCCAGCGTCTCCTCATAGGACGTCGCGGCCCCGTCGAGGAGCACGTCGAGCGCGATCAGGCGCTCGGCGACTTCGGTAATGAGGTCGAAGTCACGCACGTGCTGATGAGCCAGCTCAGCCAACCGCTCATTTTTCTCAAACAGCTCGACAAACACGCTCACCTTGGCACGCAGGAGCCACGGGTCGAACGGCTTGGCGATGTAGTCGACCGCGCCGACCGCGTACCCGCGGAAGGCGTGATGTGGCTCACGGTCAATCGCCGTCAGAAAGATGATAGGCGTGTCCCTCGTCCGCCCACGCTGCTTGATCCGGTGCGCGGTCTCGAAGCCATCCATCCCCGGCATCTGAACGTCCAGAAGGATGACCGCGAAGTCGTCGATGAGCAGACGCTTGAGTGCTTCCTCGCCCGAGGACGCCGTGACCAGATCCTGGTCCAGCGAGGCGAGGATCGCCTCCAGGGCCATGAGGTTGTCAGGCCGGTCATCCACAAGGAGGATCTTGCTTCGCGGGCGCTCCGAATTCGAAGCGCCCGCGGTTTCGACAGGTCCGCCGGTCCGCTCGGTCACCCGCCTGCCTCCTCCTTCGCCGGTCGGCCTGGATGTTCGTGGCGACGACACCACTGTTCCACCTTCGCCGATCGGCATGTCCGGGCCATCACCGGCCCGTCGACGCTTACCCGAATGCGCACCATACGCGATCTGATCATCACAGATGTGACCGCATCACTCCGAGGAGGTGATCGAGATCCACGGGCTTGGTGATGTAGTCCGTCGCCCCGGCCGAAATGCTCTTCTCCCGATCACCGGGCATCGCCTTCGCGGTCAGCACGAGAATCGGCAGCGGCGCGAAGGCGGGCATCGCGCGGATCGCGGATGTCGTCTCGTTGCCGTCCATGCCGGGGAGCATGACGTCCATCAACACGAGGTGCACCGGCGCGCTGTCCTGCTGGAGCATCCGGATCGCGTCGTGGCCGTTGTCAGCGTAGAGCACCCGCATCCCGTGCATCTCCAGAGCGCTGGTCAGCGCGAACACGTTGCGGACATCGTCATCGACTACCAGCACGGAGGCGCCCACAAGCGGATCGGAGCTGTCGAGGTTCGCAGCGGGTGGCCGAGCCACCGCCGACGGGTCGGTGAGAAACGGTGTGCCCCCGTCCGAGCGCGGGTCCACGGCGTTCCCATCAGAAGCCCGGCTTGACCACAGCGTACGCTCTCCGACCCGCGACCTCCCGGCCTGCCCCGAGCCCTCGCCGTTCGGTGCGGAACCGATCCCGGGCGCCGCCGGCCCGGCCGCCCCCGCCAACCCCACGCCGGTGCGCCCCGACCCCGAGCCAAACCCCGAGCCCGACCCCGGCCCCACCTCCGCAGAGGAGCCCGCCGTGACGAACCCCGGGCCCTGCCTACGATCCGGCGCGGCCAGTTCGGCCCCGGCCAGCCCCGGGCCTCGCCCACCGTCACCGCCCGCCTCCAGCCGCGACCGGGCCCCACCCGCACCTTCGACGATCATGAGAACGCCGTCCGGCTCGCCGGGAATCACGACCGCCGGCACCTCGGCCGGCATCACCGACGGGACGAACAGCGTGAACGTGCTGCCCTGGCCGATCTGGCTGGACACCGCGATCGAGCCGCCGAGCAGGCGGGCGATCTCCTTGCTGATCGACAACCCCAGACCGGTGCCGCCGTAGCGGCGGGACGTCGTGCCGTCCGCCTGCTGGAAGGCCTCGAAGATCATGCGGAGCTTCTCGGCGGCGACGCCGATCCCGGTGTCGCTGACGGCGAAGGACAGCACCATCGGCGCCGACCGCAGGCTCGGCGCGACGAACGGGGTGTCGGGCGACGCGACGGACACATCCAGGCGCACGGTGCCGGAGTCGGTGAACTTCACGGCGTTGGACAGCAGGTTCTTCAGCACCTGCTGGATGCGCTGCTCGTCCGTGACGAACTCCTCCGGGACGTCGCTCGTGACGCTGATCTCGAAGGTGAGGCCCTTCTCCTCCGCGGTGGGCCCGAACACTCCCGCGACGGCGTCGCACAGGGCCGCGGTGCGCACCGGACCAGCGTCGACGTTCATCTTGCCCGCCTCGACCTTGGAGAGGTCGAGGATGTCGTTGATGAGACCGAGCAGCTCCGAGCCCGCGGAGTGGATCGTCTCGGCGAAGTCGATCTGCTTCTGGCTGAGGTTGTGGTCGGGGTTGTCGGCCAGCAGCTTCGCCAGGATGAGCAGGCTGTTCAGCGGGGTCCGCAGCTCGTGGCTCATGTTCGCCAGGAACTCGGACTTGTACTGCGACGACAGCGCCAGCTGCTCGGCCTTCTCCTCCAGGCCGATGCGGGCCATGTCGATCTCGGTGTTCTTCTCCTCCAGCAGCGCCGCCTTCTCCTCCAGCTCGTTGTTGGTGCGCTGGAGCTCGACGGACTGGGAGCGCAGCTCCTGGGTGAGGCGCTGCGACTGGGCGAGCAGCTCCTCCGTCCGGGCGTTGGCCATGATCGTGTTCAGGACGACGCCGATGGTGTCGACGAGCTGGTCGACGAGGGTGAGGTGCAGGTCGGAGAACGGGGTGAAGGACGCCAGCTCGATGACGCCGAGTACCTGGTTCTCGAAGATGACCGGGACCACCACGAGGTCACACGGTGGCGCCTCACCGAGGCCGCTGCGGATGTTGAGGTAGCCGGCCGGGACGTCCTCGACCCGGATGCGCTTCTTCTCCAGCGCGGCCTGGCCGATCAGCCCCTCGCCGAACAGGAACGTGCCGTCCGAGCGGCGCCGCGGCACCGACCCGTAGCCGGCGACGTAGCGCAGCTTGTCGCCCTCGATGAAGTCGAGCAGATAGACGGTGCCCTGCTGGGCGTTCACCGCCGGGGTCATCTCGCTGATGATCATCTGGCAGACCGTGTAGAGGTCGCGCTGGCCCTGCATCTTGCTGCCGATGAGAGCCAGGTTCGACTTCAGCCAGTCCTGCTGGGCGTTGACCTCGGTGGTCTCCCTCAGCCGGGCGATCATCTGGTTGATGTTGTCCTTGAGCTCGGCGACCTCACCCTCGGCCTCGACCGTGATCGAGCGCGTCAGGTCACCGCGGGTCACCGCGGTGGACACGTCGCCGATCGCGCGCAGCTGGATTGTCAGGGTCGTGGCGAGCTGGTTGACGTTGTCGGTGAGGTCCCGCCAGGTGCCGGCGACGCCGGCGACCGTGGCCTGGCCGCCCAGCTTGCCCTCGACGCCCACCTCCCGGCCGACCCGGGTGATCTCGATCGCGAACGAGGAGAGCTGGTCGACCATCGTGTTGACGGTGTCCTTCAGCTCGGCGATCTCGCCCTGCGCGGTCACCGTGATCTTCTGGGAGAGATCGCCGCGGGCGACCGCCGTCGTCACCGCCGAGATGTTGCGGACCTGGGTGGTGAGGTTGCCGGCCATCGAGTTCACCGACTCGGTGAGATCCCGCCACACCCCCGACACACCCCGCACGTGCGCCTGGCCACCCAGGTTCCCCTCGGTACCCACCTCGCGGGCGACCCGGGTGACCTCGTCCGCGAACGACGACAGCTGGTCCACCATCGTGTTCAGGGTCTCCTTGAGCTCCAGGATCTCGCCCTGGGCGGTGACCGTGATCTTCTGCGAGAGGTCGCCGCGGGCCACCGCGGTCGCCACCAGGGCGATGTTGCGGACCTGGCTGGTCAGGTTGCCGGCCATCGAGTTCACCGACTCGGTGAGATCCCGCCACACCCCCGACACACCCCGCACGTGCGCCTGGCCACCCAGGTTCCCCTCGGTACCCACCTCCCAGGCGACCCGGGTGACCTCGTCCGCGAACGACGACAGCTGGTCCACCATCGTGTTCAGGGTGTGCGCCAGCCCCGCGACCTCGCCGCGGGCGTCCACGGTGATCTGCCGGGTCAGGTCACCCCGGGCCACCGCGGCCGCGACCTCGGCGATGCTGCGCACCTGGGTGGTCAGGTTGCCGGCCATGATGTTCACCGAGTCGGTGAGGTCGCGCCACACCCCGGAGACGCCCATGACCTTGGCCTGACCGCCGAGCTTGCCCTCGGTGCCGACCTCCTTCGCCACCCGGGTGACCTCGTCGGCGAAGGCCGAGAGCTGGTCGACCATCGTGTTCACGGTCGACTTCAGCTCGTGGATCTCGCCGCGGGCGTCCACGGTGATCTTCTGCGAGAGGTCGCCCTGCGCGACGGCGGTCGTCACCTGGGCGATGTTGCGGACCTGGCTGGTCAGGTTGCCGGCCATCGAGTTCACCGACTCGGTGAGATCCCGCCACACCCCGGAGACGCCCATGACCTTGGCCTGACCGCCGAGGTTGCCCTCGGTGCCGACCTCGCGGGCGACCCGGGTGACCTCGTCCGCGAACGACGACAGCTGGTCGACCATCGTGTTCACGGTCGTACCGATGCGGAGGAACTCGCCGCGCACCGGCTGGCCGGCGATCTCCAGCGCCATCTGCTGGGAGAGGTCGCCCTCGGCCACCGCGGCGATGACCCGGGCGACCTCGTGGGTGGGCCGGGCCAGATCGTCGATGAGCGAGTTCACCGACTGGGTGAGCTCGTCCCAGCCACCGCTGCCACCTAGGTCGTCCATCCGCAGGGTGAGACGACCGTCACGTCGAATCACCTTGGAGACTCTGGAAACCTCACGTGCGTGCCGCTCCTGCATGCCGGCGAGCTCGTTGAACCGGCGGGCCACGTCGCCACCGACACCGTCACCGATCGGGAGCCGGACACCGAAGTCACCGTCGACCAGCCGGTCGAGCCCCGCGAGCAGGCCTGGCAGCAACGCCTCCACGCCAGGAGGCGGCGGGGCGCCGTAGGCAGAGCCATTGACCGACCCGTTGGTGGTGTCGCCCGTCGCGAGGGTGCCGGTGGAGCCCGCGGGCGGACCGCCGGCATCCCCGCCATGCTCGGACGACTGCTGGCGGTCGGGGCTCACGTCGGCGCTCATCAGTCTCCTACCTTGCCGGTGACGGTGGAATTATGAGGGCTACGAGCCACCCACGGGCGGCCTGGGGCAAGCGGTGGCGGCCGGGTGGCTCGGGCCACGTGGCCGGTGCGCGGCAGCGGGTCCGCGATGCATGGCTGGTCCGGCGCCTGACCGACTGGTGCATGGCCGGTCGCGCACAGGTGGTGCCACCGGGCCCGGCCGGTGGCCCGTTCGGCCCAGCAGTCGACATCCGTTGGCCCGGGTTCCAGGGTGACTGACGATGGTGTGGTCGAGATCGGTGCGTGGGTAGGCGTGTAGCCGACGACGATGCGGAATGTGGCCATGGGACGGAGGTGTGCTGGTGTCGTCTGATCGGTCCGAACTGTGGTCCTGCTGTGGACTTTTGTCCCCGCCTGAGCAACTTCGGGCCAGGAACGCTCGAAGCAGGCACATCAGCCGCCAGTATCCGCCTTACCGAGGACGACGCAGGAGAGACTGAGCCACATGAACGCCGACCCAGCGGCCGGAGACCGGGTCGCGCCCCCGCGCTCTGTCGAACTGCCACCGACTGCTGACTCTCCGCGGTCGGCTCGGCGCTTCGTGCAGGACGTCCTGCGCGGCAATCTCGATGAGGACACCCTCGACTCGGCACTGCTCCTGGTCACCGAGCTGGTCACCAACGTGGTCGTGCACGCGGGGACGGTCGCGACGGTCGGCATCGCGCTGGAGTCCGCGGGCGTGCGCGTCAGCGTCAGCGACCGCCATCCGGTCCGCATCGGCGTCGGTCGCCGCGAGACGCAGGTGGTGCGGCCGCGCCCGGCCGAACCCGACGACCTCGAAAGCCTCGACGGGCTGGGCCTGGAGGACCTTGACGGCAGTCCCGACGGGCTCGAGGGCCTGCGCGAGGACGGCCGCGGCCTCGCGCTGGTCGACGCGCTGGCCAGCTCCTGGGGCACCGAGCACGTCGCCGGCGGGAAGACCGTCTGGTTCCGGCTGACGGCCGCCGCCTCCGCACAGCCACCGGAAGGCACGCCACCCGGTGCCGCGCGCGGCGCGGAAAGCACGGGAGGCGCGGGAAACGCGGGGAACGCGCTGAGCGCGGAGGGCACGGGGACCGCGGAGGGCGCCGCGGTCGTCGCGCCGCTCAAGCCCGGTTCCGCAGGCGTCCCACCCAGACTCCCCCGGCTGATCGCCCGCGACACCGCCCGTGCGCTGAGCGCCGAGGGCGAAGTGTCCGAGCTGCTCGCCCAGCTTCTCGACGCCCTGCCCGCCAGCGGCGGCATGGTGCGGCGCCCCGCCGCGGACGGCGTTCGGGTCGAGACCGTCGCGGCGATGGGCCGCGCCGGCACGGACGCACAGGCACGGGTGTTTCCCCTCGACCCGACCCAGGACAGCCTGGGCGAGCTGCTGCTCTGGCCCTCCGTCGACGGCGCCGCCACCGGCGCCGGTGGGCCTGCGGACAGCCACTCGGCAGGGCGCGCAGAAGGGCACACGGGAGGGCACGACGGCTTCGACGTCGAGCGCGTCCAGCTCGTCTCACGCTGGATGGCCCTGGCTCTCGGCGGCGGCGACATGCGACGGGCCGAGGAACGCCGCATCGGGATGCTCTCCTTCCTCGCCGAGGCATCGGACCTGCTGGCGGGCAATCTGGACCTGGCCCGCTCGCTCGCGCTGCTGGCCCGACTTCCGGTGCCCCGGCTGGCGCAGTGGTGCGCGGTCTACCTCAACCACGAGGGCGCGAGCCCGACGCTGGAGGCGTTCGGGCACGCCGAGGAGTCCCAGACGGCCGCGCTCACCCGGGCCGCGGTCGACCCGGACGGCGCGCTGATGGCCGCGGTGCGCGCCGCGCGCGGCGACCAGGTCCAGATGGTGACCGCGTTCGGCGGGCCCGCGCTGGTCGTCGTCCTGCAGGCGCGGCGCCGCGTGCTCGGCGTGCTCGCGCTCGGTCGCGCCCCCGGCCACGCCTTCCTCGCGGACGAAATGGATCTGCTGGCGGACCTGGCCCGCCGGGCCGCGTTCGCGGTCGACAACGCCAGGCTGTACAGCCGCCAGGTCGAGCTCGCCGGCACCCTGCAGGCCGGCCTGCGCCCGCCCGCGCTGCCGGACATCCCGGGGATCGATCTCGGCTCCGCCTACGGGGCCGCGCAGTCCGCCGGGCTCGACGTCGGCGGGGACTTCTTCGACCTGATCCACGGTCCGAACGGCTGGACGGTGGCCATCGGCGACGTCTGCGGCAAGGGAGCGGAGGCCGCGACCGTCACCGGGGTCGCCCGCGCCGTGCTGCGGCTGCTCACCGGCCGGGGCGCGGCGCTGGAGGAGCTGCTGCTCGAGCTCAACCGCGCGCTGCGGGACACCGCCACCGCCGGGAACGCCCGCTTCTGCACGATGGCCGCCGCCTCGATGCTTCCGCTGGCGGGCGGCAACGCCCGGTTCCACCTGCACCTGGCCGGCCATCCCCAACCCGTGGTCCTGCACCAGGACGGATCAGCGTCCCTCGTCGGCCTGGCCGGCACCCTGCTGGGCGTGCTCGACGACGACGAGATCTCCTTCCCGGGCCTGGAGCTGCAGCTACAGGCGGGCGAGTCTCTCGTGCTCTACACAGATGGCGTCGTCGAGGCCAGGCAGGGGCGGGAGTTGTTCGGGGAGCAACGGCTGGTCGACGCGGTGGCCGGCTGCCATGGCCTTTCCGCACAGGGGGTGGCCGACCGGGTGCTGTCCGCGGCAGAACGGTTCGCGGGCGGCAATCTGCGCGACGACGTGGCGATTCTCGTCGCCCGGGTGGCCGACTGAAGCCTTCTCCATCGTCGCCGCTGCCCCTGCCCCTGCCCCTGCCACTGCCACTGCCCCCGCTGCCACCGCCCCCGCCGCCACTGCTTCTGAGCAAAAAATGAGGATTTTGGCTGCTTGAGCAGCCAAAATCCTCAGATCTTGCGGACCGTCAAGCGACTCAGCGTTTCCGCTTGCCCCTATTGCCCGAATTGCTGGCGCTGGGCGGCGGCGCGGGATCCCCGGTGGGTCGCCGTGCGACAGGTGGGCACGGACCGCCCGGCCACGATCGGTGGCCCCGGATCCGCCACTTTCTCGGGATCTTGCTACACGCTCGCAGAGGACCACGATCCTCGGATCCTGCCCGGCAGCAGACCCGGCCCTGACCCCGGCCCGAAGCCATAGCTCGAGGAGCCGGGCGTGGATGGTGCGATAGGAAGGCTCACTGACCCCGGGCGCCTGGATTGCGCTGCCGCCTGATGGGTAAACAGTGCGAGATGTCCCCGTTAAAGACGTGGTGATCGATGAGTTCTACGTCGGTTCCGATGAGTGTGGTCCAGCAGACGGGTTCGTGCCGTCCGCCGGCGACGCACATCGTCGCGGAGCTGCCCTACCTCCCGTCCGCCGTGCCGCAGGCAAGGCGGGTGCTGCGGGAGTGCCTCGGGCTGACCGACCTGCCGGACGACAGCCGGGCCACGGCCGAGTTGCTGGTGAGCGAGCTCGTCACCAACGCGGTCAAGTACGGCAGTCCGCCGGTGTGGCTGCTCGTCGAGCTACGGCCGGGCCTCGTCCACGCCTCGGTGTCGGACACGTCGACCACGCTGCCGCACCGCCGTGTGATCGACTCCGACTCCGAGGGTGGCCGCGGGCTGCTGGTCCTCGACGCGCTGGCCGGCAGCTGGGGCGCCGTCTCCGTGGAGTCCGGCAAGTACCTCTGGTTCGACCTGCCGGTCAACCGGTCGCAGTAGACGAGTCCCGGGCCGACCGATCCGACGCCGACAGATCCGGAGCCGACCGATCCGGAGCCGGCGGCGGCAGGACGATGCGGGCCGCGCGGGGGTGGCCGAGGAACTCGTGCATCGCGAACTCGTAGCCGTAGGCACCGGCCATCGGGAAGACCACGACGTCGCCGGCCCGCAGGCGGTCGACGGTCACGTCCCGGGCCAGGGTGTCCTCGGGAGTGCACAGCTCGCCCACCACGGTGACCGGGCCGGCGGCCACCTCAGGCCGGGGCCAGCCCACCGGCCAGCTCTCGCGGGGCACCACGGCGAAGTTGTGAACGATCTCCCAGGAGGTCGGCAGCTGAAAATGGTTGATACCGCCCCGAAGCACCGCGAAAGCCTCACCGTGCACCCTTTTGACATCGGTCACCTCGGCCGCGTACCAGCCACAGTCGGCCACCAGCATCCGGCCAGGCTCGAAGATCACTCGGACGTCCGTCGGCGGGCGCAGCCGGGCCAGGCCGTCACCGAAAAGATCGAGGTCGAACGGACGCTCGCCCAGCCGGTCCGGTTCAAAGGGCACACCGAGACCACCGCCGACGTCCACCACCCGCAGGTCGAAGCCGCCCTCGTGCGCCTGCCGGACGGCGAAGTCGAGACACCACCGCACGTACTCCAGGTGCGCGGCCGCGTCGAGGTTTCCCGAGACGGCATGCACGTGGAAGCCCACCAGATCAATCCCCGGCAGAGAGCGCGCCAGCTCGACCGCGCTCGGCACCTCCCGCTCCTCGATCCCGAAGGCGCTCGGACGCCCACCCATCCGCAACGAGCCGGCGAGCCCGACCCGGGCGGGGTTCACCCGCAGCGCGACCGCGGAACGGCGGCCGGCCCGGGTGGCCACCGCATCGATCCGCAACAGCTCCAGCGGGCTCTCCACGTTGACGACGTCGACGGTTCCCGAGCTCTCACCCGCGGCGGGGTCCAGGAGGGCCCGCAGCAGGCTCAGGGACTTTCCCGGGCCCGACGCCACCAGCCGGGGCCGGGACCGGGGCGGCAGCGGGGGCTGGAGCTGCGACTGCGACTGCCGCTGCGGTCGCGGCTGGGTTGGCTGGCCCGCGCGGGCCAGGGCATCGGTGGCGAGCGCGAGCTCACGCGCCGAGGAGATCTCGAACCCGTCGACCCCATGACCGCCGGCCAGCAGCGCGTCGAGCACCGGCGGGAAGGAGTTGGCCTTGACCGCGAAGTACAGGTGCGCCCAGGGCGGCAGATGGCGACGCAGGTCGACGGCGGCGCGCGCCGCCACGGCCGGCGCGTAGAGGTAAGCACTGAGCTCCGGCCCGCCACCGGGCTCCGGCCCGCCACCGGGCTCCGCGCTGACACCGGGCTCCGCGCTGACACCGGGCTCCGCGCTGACACCGGGCTCCGCGCTGACACCGGGCTCCGCGCTGACACCGGGCTCCGCGCTGACACCGGGCTCCGCGCTGATACCGGGCTGCGGCCCGTCACCGGGCCAGGCCCGCACGTGCTCGATCACAGCCGGGGGCAACCGGTCCAGACCGAGGGCGCGCAGCGGCGCCGCCGAGATCGGAAGATCCAGCACAGCCCGAAATGTACGACGCGGCGGCAGAACATGCGCGTTGCCCGAGCCTCGCCCGACCGGATCGCCAATCAGCCGTCATGCCCGGGCCAGGAGCAAGCACGCCCGGCGGCCCGACCGGGAAAAGAGGTCACGAAATAGAAATCGTGCCGAAACGATACGGACATCTCCGGAACCACTCCACTTCGCCCATCTGCGATCGTAGTATCACGGTGGGCAACAATCGCGCGCCGGGTCGAACGGGGAGCCACGGGCAAAGCCCGCACAGGAAACCCGCCGAGGAAGCCCACCCACACAAAGCCCACTCGGGGAACACGGCCAGCACCCCAGTCGCGCACCCGGCGGCCACGGAGGGGGAGCAACGGCCCGACACGAGGGGCCCACCGGAGTTCAACAGTGAGGAAGAGCTCGGCGCGTCCACTGGCCGGAGATCGGGACTCATTGAGGTTAGGCTTCCCTGATCCGGTCCCCGCACTCGAAGGGAAGTCGCCCTTGACGTCCTCCCCGTCTGAAGGCGGGGGATTCCAACTACACGAACAGGAGTTCGTGTTGCTGGGGTTCGCGGTTCGCGGGCAACCCCGACGGCGAGCCTCCCCGCGCAGTCACCGCACGTCCTGCGGCGATGTTGCGTGCTGCGTTGATGTCCGCGTTGGCCGTGTACTTCCGCCGGTCCGCCTCCCGGGCCTTCACTCGGGCTATCTGCGCTTTCAGCCGGGCACGCCGGTTCGACCCGCGTTGCGCCCTGGACAGACGCCGTTGCAGCCGGCGGAGCCGTTGCGCCTCGCCGGGCCGCAGACCCGGGCAGGTCAGCAGCTCGCCCGTGGACAGAGCGGCGGCCACCTTCACACCCCGGTCCACCCCGACGACTTCCTCGGTGCCTGGCGCGGGGATCGGGTCGGGGACGACGGCGAATGCCACATGCCGGGCTTCGGTCAGCTGCCGGTTCTGTTCGGCGTAGCCGGGTGCGGGGCCGCGGCGCGGGTTCCACCACGACTGCTGTTCGGCGGCAAGGTTCCAGACGTACCGGGCGTGCCTGCAGTGCACGAGCAGGGTCTCCTCCTGCCCCTCGTCGGGGTACAGCCGAAACCGGGTCAACCCAGCATTCTGCCCCTACATTGCGTCATGATCCGGTACACGACTGCGTATCCAGGACAAGCTATACGCCCAGGTCAAGGAGGCCACGACCCGCGATGAACGATCGATTCACGCTGAGAGCCTGTGGCTGGTCAAGCGCGGCCTGGCTGCCACAGACGGCGGTCCGCCCAGCGGCGAATCGCCCGCCCCTGCCCCGCTGCATGGGAGACCGGATCCGTCCCCGGCCTGAAGGCCGGGACATCCTCCGGAGTTACCCGTGACGACGATCTCACCGGCCGACATCGATGCCAGTACCGGCGAAGCAGGTCCCAACGATGCGGATCCCAACGCCGCGGCGGCGATCCTGGCGCGGCAGGCCACCCGTGAATCCGCCGCCCGCACCTACGCACGATCGCTCCCGATTGTGCCGACCCGCGCCACGGGGTCCTGGATCACCGGTGCAGACGGGCGGCGTTACCTGGACTTCCTCGCCGGAGCCGGCACCCTCGCCACCGGGCACAACCACCCGGCGGTCGTAGCCTCGATCGAGCGCGTCCTGCGTTCCGGAGCGCCCCTGCACGTCCTCGACATGGCCACCCCGCAGAAGGACGCCTTCACCGAGGAGCTGGCGAACACGCTGCCCGCCGGGCTGCGCGAGGACCCGAAGCTGCTGTTCTGCGGGCCGACCGGAGCCGATGCCGTCGAGGCCGCGCTCAAGCTCGCGCACACCGTCACCGGGCGCCAGAACGTCCTGGCGTTCACCGGTGCGTACCACGGGATGACAGCCGGAGCACTCGCCGTGACCGGCAAGGTGCCCGTCAAGGAGCCGCTGCCGACACCGTCATCGGTCGTCCGGCTTCCGTTCCCCTACCCGTACCGGTGCCCGTTCGGCGTGGGCGGCCCCGCCAGCGCGGAGATCTCCGCGCACTATGTCGAGCAGCTGCTCGACGATCCCTGCGGCGGCATCACGAGCCCGGCCGCGATGATCCTCGAGGTGGTGCAGGGGGAGGGCGGCGTCGTTCCGGCCCCTGACGGGTGGCTACGGGCGATGCGCGAGCTGACCAGCCGCCGCGGGATCCCGCTCATCGTGGACGAGGTCCAGACGGGTGTCGGGCGCACCGGCACCTTCTGGGCCTGCGAACGGGCCGGCGTGGTGCCCGACATGCTCGTGATGTCGAAGGCGATCGGCGGTGGGCTGCCGCTGGCCGTCGTCGCCTACCGCGCCGACCTGGACGTCTGGGCGCCGGGAGCGCACGCGGGCACCTTCCGCGGAAACCAGCTCGCGATGGCGGCGGGGCTGGCGACCCTGCGGCTGGTTCGGGACCACGGGCTCAGCGAGCGCGCGGCCGTGGTCGGTGACCGGCTGCTGGCCGGTCTGAACCACATCGCCCGGGGCACCGAGATCGTCGGCGACGTGCGCGGCCGCGGCCTGATGCTCGGCGTCGAGATCGTCGACCCGCACCGGGAGCCGGACCGGACCGGCGCTCGGCCCCCGGATGCCGCTCGGGCCGCGGCGATCAGATCCGCGTGCCTCGACCGTGGCCTGATCATCGAGCTCGGCGGCCGGCATGACGCCGTGCTCCGTCTGTTGCCGCCGCTGACCATCACGGACGAGGAGGCTGACCTCGCGCTGGAGATCCTGGCCGACGCCATCGCACTGTCCGGCTCGCCCGAACTGTCCGGCGCAGCGGAGAGGATGGGATGACGGGGCCGGGTCACCGGCCCGCGGACGATCTGCGCGCGCTGCTCCGGGTCACGCTGGACGCCCTCGACGCCGGCCGCCGGGACCGCAGCGGCCCGCTGCCCGCCGGTGGGCCGGCCGCCGTCCGGCAGGCGACGCTCGACGCGCTCGGGCCAGGGCCGCTCCTGCCCCGAACGGGCGACGGTGAGGCCGCGGCGCTCGGCGCGCTCACCCGCATGCTGACCGCGGGGTCGGCCGATCCCGCGGATCCGTTCTGCGCGGCCCATCTGCACTGCCCACCGTTGGCTGTGGCCGTGGCCGCCGATCTCGCGGTGAGCACGCTCAACCCGTCGCTGGACTCCTGGGACCAGGCCCCGGCCGGCACGACCGTCGAGCTGGAGGTGGTCGCCGCGCTGGCCGAGCTCGTCGGGTTCGACCCGGCGCACGCCGTGGGCACCGTGACCACCGGCGGCACCGAGTCCAACCTGATGGGTCTGCTGCTCGGCAGCCACACCACCGGGCAGGCGGCGGTCCGGTCGCGAGCCCGGGGCCGAAGCGGGCCGAGAGCCCACCATGGCCGGCCCGGGCCACGGGCCCACCTCGGGCGGGCCGGCCGTGGTGGCAGCACGGGTCCGGTTCCCGTCCTGTGCTCGGCGGCCGGCCACCACTCGGTTCGGCGCGGTGCCGAGCTGCTCGGGCTCACGAAGGTCGTGGCGGTCGCGGTCGACACCGCGTACCGCATGGACGTCCAGGCGCTGCGGGCCGCGCTGGCCCGGCACGACGGCCCCGTCCTCGTCGTCGCGACGGCGGGCACCACCGACGCCGGCGCGATCGACCCGCTGGCCGAGATAGCCGACCTGGTGCACAGCCATCCGGCACCGAGCTGGCTGCACGTGGACGCCGCGCACGGCGGTGGCGCCCTGTTCTCCCGCCGGCTCGCCGGCCGCCTCACGGGCCTGGACCAGGCCGACTCCGTCGCGCTCGACCTGCACAAGCTGGGCTGGCAGCCGGCACCCGCGGGAATCTTCCTCACCCCGTCACGGCGCGGCTGGAGCCGGCTGGAAGCCGAGATCGCCTACCTCAACCCGGCCGATGAGACCACCGCGGGATACACCAGCCTGCTGGGACGATCGCTGCGAACGACCCGCCGGCCGGACGCCTTCAAGATCGCGGTGACCTTCCGCGCGCTCGGCCGAGAGCGCCTCGGGGCGATGGTGGACGCCTGCCACGACCTCGCCGAGCACGCGGCGCGCGTCATCGCCGACCACCCTCGGCTGGAGCTCGCCGCGCCGGTCACCCTCAGCACCGTGCTGTTCCGGTACGTCCCGGCCGGCACCGGCGCCGGCACCGAGGAGGGCACCCGGCTCGATCGGCTGAACGCCGCGATCCGCAGCCGCCTGCTCGACGACGGCGCGGCGGTCGTGGGGCGGACGACCGCCGGCCCCGAGGCCGCCGTCCACCTCAAGCTCACGCTGCTGAACCCGGCGGCCACCGCCGCCGACGTCTCCGCGCTGCTCGCGCTCGTCGCCGCCACCGGAGACCGCATCGTGGCCGAGGCACAGCCTTGACCATCGCGAAGCGGCCGGTCGCCGACAGGACCGCCGAAGCCCCCGACCCCGGCCCGACCATCCCAGGCCCGACCAGCGTCGGCGCGGCCGGCCTCGGCGCGGCCGGCCTCGCAGCCGCGGGCCCTACAGCCGCGGACCCGGCCGGTGCCACGGCGGACGAGGCGGACGAGATCGTGACCGAGGTCCTGCTCCGGTGCTGGTTGAGGGAGCTGGGCGCCGAGGCGGCAGCGCCGACCGGCCCGGCGCTCCGGCTGCCGCTGCCCGCGACCGGCCTGGCACTGGCCCTCGACATCACCTACCGGTCTCCGACCGGCTGGCACCGCTTCGGCCCGCCGCGTCTGCACGGCACGCCGATCGACGCGGGCCGGCTCGACGCTGGCCTGCTCGCCGCACTCCTGACCCGGGAGGTGGCCGCCGGTGCGGCGCTGCCCCCCGGCGCCGCGCGCGGTGCTCTGGCACGCATCGTCGACTCGGCGGAGTGGATCAACCGGATCGTCGCCTTCCGCCGCGGTGAGCCCGCCGCCACGTCCGCGGCCAGCGCGTCGGTGGCCAGCGCGTCGGCGGCCAGCGCGTCGGCGGCCAGCGCGTCGGCGGCCAGTGAGCCCGCGGATCGGTCGGCCCGTGAGCCCGCCCGCGTGCCGGCCGGGGACGACGCGAACCGTGCGCCGTTCCTCGTGGCCGAACGTGCTCTGATCACCGGCCACCCGTTTCACCCGGCCGCGAAGAACCGGGGGGAGGCCTCAGCCGCCGAGACGGCGCGGTACTCGCCCGAGCTGCACGGGGCGTTCCGGCTGCACTGGTTCGCGGCGCATCCGGGCATCGTCCGCCACGGCGGACCCGACCCGGCCCGAACACTCGCGTCGCTGCGGGCCCAGACCGGGACGGAGACCGGGAACGGGAAGGGGACGGATACCGGCCCGGCGGCACCGTCCGGATACCTGCTGCTGCCCGCCCACCCCTGGCAGGCGCGCACCATCGGCGACCGCCCGGAGCTCGCCCGGCTGCTCGACGACGGACGGCTGGTGGATCTCGGTCCGTCCGGGCCGCCCTGGTTCCCCACGTCGTCGCTGCGCACGGTGTGGCGGCCGGACGCGCCGGTCATGCTCAAGCTCTCCCTCGGTATGCGGATCACCAACTCCCGTCGGGAGCTTCACACCGACGAGCTCGCCCTCGGCGCGGAGATGGCCCGGTACGCCCGGCTGGCCCTGGACGAATGGCTTGGCCGCCACCATCCGGACTTCCGGCTCCTTTCCGAGCCGTCGTGGGCCGCGGTGCTGCCCGGTGGGCTGGAGTGCGCGCTGCGGACCAACCCGTTCGGGGCCGGGGACCGGGCGGTGTGCGCCGCCGCGCTGATCGCCGACCGGCCCGACCTCGCCCCGGGGCGCCCGACCGGTCACGGCGGTCGATGCTCGCCGAGATCATCACGAGCCTCACCCGCCGCGGAACGTCCGCGACCCGCCCGGCCGCGACCCGCCCGGCGGCGGCCGGCTCGGCGCCGACCGGCTCGGCCGCGACCGGCTCGGCGGCGGCCAGCCACGCGGCGACGACGACAGTGGCGGGCGAGTGGTACGGCCAGTACCTGCGGGTGCTCATCCTGCCCGTGCTCGACCTTTACCTACGCCGTGGCGTCGGCCTCGAGGCGCATCTGCAGAACACCGTCGTCACCCTCGACGACCAGGGCTGGCCGGTCACCGGATGGTTCCGGGACAGCCAGGGCTACTACCTGGCCGCCTCCCGCGCCGAGGCCGCGCGGCACGAGGTCCCCGGCCTCGGGGACGGGCTGCCCGCCGTCTTCGACGACGCGCTGGTCGAGCAGCGCCTCATCTACTACACGGTGGTGAACAACGCCCTCGCCGTCATCGGCGCGCTCGGCGCCGCCGGGATCGCGAACGAACGCGCCCTGCTCGCACAGCTGCGCGCGGAGCTGGTCCGCGCCCGCTGCGGCCCGGGCGGGCGGGCACGGCGGGGCCGGGCGCTGCTGAACCGCCTGTTGGACGCCCCCACCCTGCCCTGCAAAGCGAACCTGCGCACCTGCGTCGACGGCCGCGACGAGCTGGTCGGCCCCGTGACCTCCCAGTCGATCTACGTGGAGATCCCCAACCCGCTCGTGGAGGTCCGTCCCTGATGTCACCCTCCGCCGCAGCCCTCGAGCCGTTCGATCTGCTCGGGGTGGGACTCGGCCCGTTCAACCTGTCGCTGGCGGCGCTCGCCGACGGCGTGCCGGACGTGCGGGCCGTCTTCCTGGAGCAGCAGGACGCCTTCCACTGGCATCCGGGGCTGCTGCTGGACGGCACGACGTTGCAGGTTCCCTTCCTCGCCGACCTGGTGACGCTGATCGACCCGACCAGCCGGTGGTCGTTCCTGTCCTACCTGCGCGAACACGACCGCCTGTTCCGTTTCTACTTCTACGAGCGGTTCCACCTGCCGCGGCGCGAGTACGACGACTACTGCCGGTGGGTCGCGCAGGCGCTCGGGTCCACCCGGTTCGGGAGCCGGGTGGACGCGGTGCGCTGGCGGCCGGGCAGCGAGCTGTTCGAGGTGACAGTCAGCGGCCCGGACGAGTCCGCGCCCCGCGTGCTCACCGCCCGCAACCTTGTGCTCGGCCTCGGCACCGAGCCGGTCGTCCCGCCGGCCTTCGCCGGTGCGCGCGGCCGGCGGGTGTTCCACTCGGCCGACTTCCGCGGGCAACGCGACCAGCTGGGCGGGGCCCGGCACGTCACGGTCGTCGGTTCCGGGCAGTCCGGCGCCGAGGTGTTCGCGGAGCTGCTGCGCGCCCAGCCTTCGACGGGGCAGTCGCTGGCCTGGATCACCCGCACCCCCGCGTTCGCGCCGATGGAGTACTCCAAGCTGGGCCTGGAACAGTTCACCCCGGACTACGTGCGCTACTTCCACGGGCTGGACCAGCCGACGAAGGACGCCACCGTGCCCGGCCAGTGGCAGCTCTACAAGGGCATCGACGCGCAGACCATCGGCGAGATCTACGACCTGCTCTACGAACGCAGCATCGGCGGCACCGACGCGGACGCACTGCTGCTGCCGAACGTGTCCGTGGAGGCGGTGAGCCAGCCCGGCGCGGATCACGCGCACGCCCTGCGCCTGCGGTGCCGACACCGCGCCCAGAACCGCGAGTTCACCGTCGACACCGACGCGGTCGTCCTCGCCACCGGCTACGCACCGCGCCGGCCGACGCTGCTCGACCCGGTCGGCGGGCTGCTGCACCTCGACCCCGGCGGCCGCTTCCGGGTCGACGACCGGTACCGCCTCGCGACCGCGGCCGAGGTCACGGGACGGATCTACGTCCAGAACGCCGAGCTGCACACGCACGGGGTGGGCGCGCCCGATCTGGGACTGGGCGCCTGGCGGGCCGCGGTCATCCTGGACGACCTGACCGGCGGTCGGGCACACCGGTTGCCTCCGCCCACCGCCTTCACCACGTTCGGCGCTCCCGAGCCACCGCGGGCCGCCGCGCCGGACGGAACGGACGGAGCACCCAACGGAGCGGCGGCCACGGGTGCGGTCCCCATCCGGCCCGTCCAGCCCTTCGAGGCCGGCGGAGCGGGCCGGTGATGGGCTCGACGCAGGCAGAGCCGACGCAGGCAGACCCGACGCAGGCAGAGCCGACGCAGGCGGAGCTGTGGCGCACCGCGGGCCGCGCGCTGCTGTCTCGGCTGATCGCCGAGCTGGCCTACGAGGAACTAATCGTCCCCACCACGCATGCCGCGCCACCCGCCGCCACACCACCCACTGCCACGCCACCCGCCGCGGCGCCGCCCACAGCTTTGCCGCCCACAACCTTGCCGCCCACAGTGGCCGTCGGGCGGGGCGCGCCGGCGCGTTACCGGATCGAATGCGGTCCGGTGACCTACACGTTCACGGCCCGGCGGGGCACGTTCGGCACCTGGTGGCCGGCGGCCGCGACCCTGCGCCGCGATGGTGAGCCGGCCGACGACCCGGTCCGGTTCCTGCTCGACGCGCAGGCGTTGCTGGGGTGGTCCGGCGATGTCCTCGCCGATGTCGTGCGCGAGGTGACGGCGACCCAGCGCGCGGATGTGGAGATCCTGCGCGGCGCGTTGCCCGCGGCGCGGCTGGCCGAGCTGTCCCACCTGGAGCTGGAGGGGCGCCAGGCCGGTCATCCCTGCCTGGCCGCGAACAAGGGCCGGCTCGGTTTCGGCGTGGCCGACGCGGCCCGCTACGCCCCGGAGTCGGGCGTTCCGTTCCGGCTGCGCTGGGTGGCCGCCGAGCCGGCTCTGGGGCTGCTCGTCACGCAGGCCGGGCTGACGCCGTCCGCCCTGTATGACCGCGAGTTGTCGGCCGCGACCCGGGCGGAGTTCACCGCGGTGCTCACCGCGGCGCTGATCCGCAGCGGGCGTGCCGGGGGCAGCGACCGTTCCGGGGGCAGCGGCCGTTCCGGGGGCAACGGAGGAGCCGGTTCCGCTGACAATGACGCCGCCGATTTCGACGCAGCCGCGGCCGCCACGGCCGGGACAGCCGACGCGCTGGCGGAGCGGTATGTGTGGCTGCCGGTCCATCCATGGCAGTGGGAGAACGTGGTGACCACGCTCTTCGCCGGCGAGCTGGCCACCGGGGCCCTCGTCGATCTGGGCGAGGCACCGGACCGCTACCTGCCGCTGCAGTCCGTCCGCACGGTGGCGAACATCGACACGGTGGGCGGGCGCGACGTCAAGCTCGCCCTGATGATCCGCAACACCCTGGTGTGGCGGGGGATGTCCGCGGAGGACGCGAAGGCCGGTCCCGTGGTCTCCTCGTGGCTGACGTCGCTGGCTCGGCAGGATCCGCAGCTGCGGGCCATGGGCGTGATCCCCCTGCCGGAGGTCGCCGGCGCGACCGTGGCGCATCCCGCCTTCGACGCGCTGGCGGACGCCCCCTACCGCCTGCACGAGCTGCTGGGCGTGCTCTGGCGGGAGCCGGTCACCGCCTTCCTCGCCCCGGGCGAACGGGCCCGGACGATGGCCGCGCTGCTCACCATCGGGTCGGACGGCCGGGCGCTGGCAGCCGAGCTGGCGCACCGGTCCGGGCTGACCGCCGCCCAGTGGCTCGCCGCGTTCCTGCACGCCCTGCTCCCACCGCTGCTGCACTACCTGTACGTGTACGGAGTGGCCTTCACCCCCCACGGCGAGAACGTGATCTGCGTGTTCGACGCCGACGACGTGCCGCGGCGCATCGCGGTGAAGGACTTCGGGGCCGACATCGACCTGGTCGAGGGCGACTTCCCGCAGCGCGCCGCCACAGACGGCGGTGCGGGCGCGCTGTGCCGCCACTGGCCGGCCCGGATGCTCGCCCACTCGGTGCTCTCCGCCGTGTTCGCCGGTCACTTCCGGTACTTCTCGGTGGTCGTCGAGGATCACCTCGGGATTGCCGAACCACAGTTCTGGGCGATGGTGCGGGAAGCCGTGCTCGACTACCAGCGGGCGCATCCGGAGCTGGCCGACCGCTTCGCGCTGATCGACCTGCTGGCCCCGTCGTTCGACCGGGTCTGCCTGAACCGCGAGCAGCTGTCGGGGGCGGGCTTCCACGAGCGTGCCGGCCGGGACGCTCAGTTCGACGTCCTGCACGGCATGGTCGCCAACCCGCTCGTGGCCATCGGCACATCCGGCGGCGGCGGACCGTCCGGCGCCGAGGAACCGCTCGGAGATGGGCGTTGACGATGGCCGGGAGTCCCCCGCCCCCTGCGCCCGAGGCGATGGCGCTGCTTGCCGACGGCAGCGTCGACGAGGTGATCGTCGCCGCACCCGACCTGCAGGGCAGGCTCCTCGGCACCGCGCTGTCGCCGGAGTACTTCCGTGAGCGGCTGCTGGGCGGCGACGGCGTCGGCGCGTGCACCTATCTCTATGCGGTCGACGTCGAGATGGAGACCGGACCCGGCTACGCCTACGACCCCTGGCAGGGCGGTTTCGGGGATCTGCGGCTGATCCCCGACCCGGCGACGCTGCGCCGCGCGCCGTGGCGGCCGCGGTCGGCGATCGTGATCGCGGACGCGCTCTGGCCGGACGGCTCCACCGTCGAGGTCGCGCCGCGAACGGTGCTGCGCCGGCAGCTGGACCGACTGGCCGGCCTGGGCCTGTGTGCGCTGGCCGGCACCGAGCCGGAGTTCCTGGTGTTCGAGGAGAACTACCGCGACGCGGCCCGCCGGGACTACACCCGGCTCACGCCGGCCAGCACCTACAACATCGACTACGCGCTCGCCGGCACCGAACGCCTGGACGACCTCGTCCGCTCGATCCGCACCGCGATGGCGGTGGCGGGCGCCCGGGTGGAGTCCGCGCGTGCCGAGGTGCATCCCGGACAGTACGAGATCGTCTTCGGCTACGACGAGGCGATGCGCACCTGCGACCAGCACGTGCTCTACAAGACCACCGCCAAGAAGATCGCCGGTGCGGCGGGCCGGGCTCTCACCTTCATGGCCAAGTACGACCAGGGCGAGGGGAACTCCTGCCACGTCCACCTGTCCCTGCGCACGACGCAGGGCGGTCTCGTCCTCGCCGCCGCCACGAGCGAGAGCGGAAGCGATAACTCGGGCGAACGCGGCGGCAGCGGCAGCGGCAGCGGCGGGATGTCGGAGCTGATGCGCTGGTTCGTCGCGGGGCAGCTGGCCTGCCTGGCCGAGCTCACCCTCCTGTACGCGCCGACCGTCAACTCCTACAAGCGGCTGGCTCCCGGCGCCTTCGCGCCGACCGGAATCTCCTGGGGGTACGACAACCGCACGTGCGCGGTGCGGGTGGTGGGCTCCGGGGGCTCGTTGCGGATCGAGCACCGGGTGCCCGGCGGCGACGCGAACCCCTACCTCGCCGTCGCCGGGATGATCGCGGCCGGGCTGTACGGCATCGAGCATCGACTGCCGCTGGAGCCGCCGCGGGTCGGGAACGCCTTCGCCGCGAACGACGTCCCCAGGCTGCCCACCTCACTGCGTGAAGCGGCCCGGGCGTGGCGGGAAAGCGCCGTCGCCCGGGCCGCCTTCGGGCAGCCGGTGGTGGATCATCTCGCCCACGCGGCGCAGGTCGAGCTGGCCGGCTACGAACGAACCGTCACGGACTGGGAACGCCGACGCTGCTTTGAGCGGTTCTGACGTCCTCCTCACCGGAGGGCGCCCGGTCGGCCGGGATCCGGTCGGAAGGCACCGTGGCGGTGCTGCCGGCCGGGCCGGCCTCGCTCAGCCCGATGCGGGCGTGCAGGGCGCGCAGCGGCTTCGGTGCCCACCAGTTCGCCTGCCCGGCGACCCGCATGAACGCCGGCACCAGCACGCCGCGGATCAGAGAGGCGTCCAGCAGGATCGCCAGCGCCGTGCCCAGCCCGAACATCTGCATGAAGCGGACCGAGGACGTGGAGAAGGCGATGAAGGTCACCGCGAGCAGGGCCGCCGCCGTCGTCACGAGGCGCCCGGTGCGGGCCAGGCCGGCGGCGACCGCCTCGGTGTTCGACGCGCCCGCGTCGTACTCCTCCTTGATCCGGGAGAGCAGGAAGACCTCGTAGTCCATGCTCAGCCCGAACGCGATGCAGAACAGCAGCACCGGCATCGACGTGTCGAGCGTGCCCGGGGTGAAGTCCATCAGCGAGGCTAGATGGCCGTCCTGGAAGATCCAGACGGCGACCCCGAAGACGGCGGTGAGCGTCAGCCCGTTCAGGACGATCGCCTTCAGCGGGAGCACCACACTGCCGGTGAACAGGAACAGCAGGACGAAGGTCGTCAGCGCGATGAGCCCGATGGCCAGCGGCAGATGGCTGGCGATCGTGGCCTTGCCGTCGACGAGCACCGCCGGCGGGCCGCCGGCCAGTGCCTCGGTGCCGGCCGGGGCGGAGAGATCCCTGATCTGGTGGACCAGCGCCTGCGCCTGCGCCGAATGCGGCTCCACCGAGGGCACCACCCGCAGGTAGGAGGCGTTCTCGGCCGAGTAGCGCTCGGTGGACGCACCCGGCGGCACCACGGTCCGGCCGTCGACCAGCACGCCGGCGGCGCTGTCGACCCGGGCGACACCGTCCATCTTCGAGATCGCGACCGCGTAGTCGGCGATCTCGTCCGGACCGGTGGCCTCGGCCGCGCCGGTCACCACCACCACGATCGCCCCGGCGTCGTTGGAGGAGAAGTCGCCGCGGATGACGTCTCCGACCGCGCGGCTGGAGTTGTCCGCGCGCAGCACCCGGTCGTCCGGCGTGCCGAACTCGACGTGCAGGAACGGGGCGCCGAGGACGAGGAGCAGGGCGACGACCGGCAGTCCGGCCAGCAGCGGGCGGCGCATCGTCACGGTGGCCACCCGCCGCCAGAACGGCGACTCGACGGTCTCCCGAGGCGCGCTTCCGGCGGCGGCACCCGCACCACCCGCACCACCAGTGGCATCCACGGCACCCGCGACGCCCTGGGACGTCCCGGCCGCCCGGCGGCGGCGCAGGAAGCCGAGCAGGCCGCCGACCCGCAGGGCGTTCACCTTCGGCCCGAGCAGCATCAGCACGGCCGGCAGGACGACCACGGCGGCGAAGACGGCGACCGCCGTGACCGCGATCCCCGCGTAGGCCATGGACTTGAGGAAGTAGGGCGGGAAGACCAGCATCACCGCGAGCGCGACGATCACCGTCGCGCCGCTGAAGAGGATGGTCCGCCCGGCGGTGCGAACCGTCACCGCGACCGCTTCGGCCCGGTCCCGGCCCGCGGCGAGCTCCTCGCGGAAACGGCTGACCATGAGCAGGGCGTAGTCGATCCCGAGGCCCATGCCGAGCGCCGTGGTGAGGTTCACCGCGAAGATCGACACGTCGGTGAGGCTGCCCACCACCGACAGCACGGCGAAGCCGCCCAGGATGCCCATGAGCCCGATGCCCAGCGGCAGCAGCGCGGCCACCAGGCCACCGAAGGCGATGATCATGAGCACGGTCGTGATCGGGATCGCGATCGACTCGGCCACCGCGAGATCGGCGCCCACCTGGCCGTTGATGTCCTCGCCGACGGTGGCCGCACCACCCGGGCGCACCGTGACCGGCGAGTCGGTGTCACCGCCGGGGACCCGGCCGGCCTCGTAGGCGTCCTCGTAGCGGGCGACCAGGTCGCTGGCATGGTCCTCGTCCACGCTGGCGATGACCAGCGCGGACCGGCCGTCATCGGATTTCAGCGGTGGCGCGTCGGTCCAGTAGGACGACACGTTGGTGACCCCGGGCTGGGCGGCCAGATCGGCGGCCAGCTCGCGCCCGGCCGCCGCCACCGCCGGATCGTCGACGGCCTGCCCGGTCTCGGTCTGGCCGCTCTGGGTCTGGCCGGTCTGGGTCTGGCCGGTGATGTCGGGACGGGCCGTGACGAGCAGGACGAGGTTCGGCTCCCCGCCGAAGCGCTCGTCGACGAGGTCGGCGGCCCGGCTGGAGGCGGACGCCGGGTCGTCGAAGCCCCCCGACTCGAGCTTGCCGAACGCGCCGAGGCCGAGCACGCCGGCACCGAGCAGTGCGATGAGGGTGAGCAGCAGGACGAGACGCGGCCGGCGAGTGACGATCTTCGCAACAGCGGTGAACACGGGACCCTCCCGAGAGAAGCGATCTCTTGAGAGAACAGTGTTCGCGAACACTGTTCTCTGTCAAGAGCTTCGTTCTCGAAAGTTGACACGGTTCACTGCCGGCCGCAGCATGGCGGCTGTGACTCGTCCACTCCCCCGTCGCGAGCGCCTCCGCCAGACGACGATCGAGGAGATCAAGAAGGCTGCCCACAAACAGCTGACCGAACACGGTGCGGCCGGCCTCTCGCTGCGGGCCGTGGCACGCGAGATGGGGATGACCCCGTCGGCGATCTACCGGTACTTCGACAGCCGGGCCGCACTGATCCACGTGCTGGCGCAGGACGCCTACAGCTCCCTCGCCGACGTGCTGGAGGCGGCCTTCGACGCCGCGCCGACGGACGACCACATGGTGCGCTGGCTGCTGGTCGCCCGCTCCCACCGGCGCTGGGCGATGCTGAACCCGACGGAATACACGCTGATCTTCGGCCCGCAGCCCGATGACCTCACCGACCCGTCGACCGCCGTGCTCGACGAGCTCGAACGGTCCGTCGCCGTGCTCCTGCGGTGCATGGCCGAGGCGATCGAGGCCGGTGTCTTCGACCCGAGCGGGTTGGAGGCCGAGCTGTCACCCAACCTCCGCCGGCAGTTCGAGGCGTGGGACTGTGACGACTCCGGCCTCGGCCCGGTCGCCGAGGCCGCCTGCATGCTGGTGTGGACCCAGCTGCACGGGCTGCTGGCGCTGGACCTGTTCGGCCATCTCCCGGAGCCGCTCAGGGGGTCGGGCGAGCTTTTCGACCAGCAGATGATCGGTGCGCTGGTGCGGGTCGGGTGCCAGATACCCGTCGACTTCGCCGAGGTGATCAACCGTGCCGACCGGGTGGCGGCCGGTATCGGTCAGGGCGCACCCGAACCCGACGCCGGCGCGGCACCGCCCGACCTCGGCGCCGCACCGCCCGGTGCCGGCCGAGCGGCGCCGCGAGTCCTCCCGCCCGCCTGATCACACCGCCTCGCGAGCGGCGCGGGCGGGATCCCTTCCGGCGGTGTCGCCACCGCCTGGCGACAGTGTCGCCACCGCCGGGTCAGACCTGCCGCCACCCTTTCAGGCGGATGTCCGCATCCTCCTACTCAGGGTGTCGAGGGCAGCACGGCGGGCGCTCTTGATCTCACCCAGCCGCGCCTGGTAGGCCGGCGAGGTCGCCAACGGCTGATAGAAGCCCAGCCGCGGAACAAAATCGGTCTCGTCGTACCCGGGTGGCCGGTAGAGCGGATAGGTACGGCCCGGAAATAGGAGGTCGTAGTTGTCGGCAATCTGCCAGACGGCGACATGCGGATCGAGGCGCCGCCGCTGGAAGTAGGCCTCGAGAACATCGATTGTGAAACTGATCTCATGGAACTGCTTGACCAGGTTGTGGTAGTGCTGACCAACCTGATACTTGATCGGCAGCTCGACCTGTAGACAGTCCGCGTAGTCGAGAAGGTCCAGAGCGAGAACCTTCAGGGAAGTCTCCACCCCGTAGCCACGGGAGAACGCGAGCGACGCAAAGACATCGGCGTCAATCACGAACTCCCCGATCAATGGCTGGATTGTCCGGGTGATGGACGGCACATGACGCGCGAGCTGCTTCGAGAGAAGCGAGCGCAGCATCTCGGTCGTACGCCCGCCGGGCTGCCCGTCACCGGTGACCCTACGCGAGCTTCCGTTCACGAAAAGCGGGGCGTTACCGGCGGTCGCCGCCGCCGCCAGAACGCCGACCGTGATCGGATCATAACTTTCAAGATCGGCGTCGTGAAAAATCAGCCGGTTACCGAACGCGAGGTACGCGAGGCTGCGCATGGCACCGGCCTTGCCACCGGCCGCGGCGTCCTCCGCCCCCGCGTGCCGTTCCATGACGGACTGGCCTCGGGCGACCCAGCTCGCCCCCGCCTCCGTCGCGATCCGCACCAGATCGTGCTCGTCACCGTCCGAGGACGGATCGACTATTACCCCGATCTCGTCGATGACGCTGCGTTCCTGCATCCACCGTTGCCGGTTGAGCGCGATGATGGTCCCGAGCGCCCGCGCCGCCTCAGGCCCGCGGGCGGGTATCAGCAGACTTAGCGTGACGCCTCTGTTGAGCTTGTCCACCTCGATCGCATCGAGGTCGAGGGTGGTGGGTTCGAGCGTTCGCACGGACGCCCCTCTCTCGAGACCTTTCTTGGCTTAAGACCCCCCCAGGTCCGACCACGCCCGCGCAGACGTGGCCGACATAACACCTGATGGTTCGCGTACCACGTGAACCACGTCAGGCGAAGCTTTCCGGGCAGGCGCTCCCCGGTCAACCGGACGCCGCTGGCGATCCTCCCTCTTCACACCTTTCCATACCTTTACCCGCGCGGATCCCCCTAGGACCGACCGCCGTGGAACACACGGCCGGCGTGCGGGGATCAAAGTATGGATGTTGCGCGACGGATCGTCACTCCCCCGGAGGAGTCCCCCAGAACATCACTTTCGGCCCGCTCGGCGCGCCGGCCCGGGCCAGGTTCACCGGCACCCGATCTCCCGGCCGCCGGCCGCCGCCCAGCCGGTGCGACGGGACACCAGACCCTTCGCCGGTGTACCCGGGAGCTGTCCGGACGACGCCCTGCGGGTCCGGACACGTCCGCGTGGATCCCGGCCGTCCCGGCTGGTCGGGCCCCGGTTGGGAAGGCCGGCTCGGCGACACGATGGCATGCTGAGGTGGTGGATGTCGTACTGGACCCGATGCGCCCGGACCTCCGGCTTGGCCGGACGCCGATCCCTGTCGTCGGCCGCGCCCGGGTCTATGTGTGCGGCATCACTCCCTATGCCGTCACACATCTGGGCCATGCGGCCACCTACCTGTGGACGGATCTGACAGCGCGGGTATGGCGTGCGGCCGGGGTCCAGGTGGAGCTCGCCCGCAACATCACCGACGTCGACGACGCGATGTTCACCGAGGCCCGCCGGCTCGGGATGCCCTTCGACCAGGTCGCGGCGATGCAGCGGTTCTCCTTCGACCGCTCGATGTCCGCGCTCGGGATCCAGCCACCGGACCACGAGCCGACAGCGCGCGCCGCGGTGACCCGGGTGATCGAGCTCACGACCGCGCTGCTGCGCGCCGGTCATGCCTACGAACGCAACGGCACCGTCTACGCCCGCACGGCCGAGGCCGCGGACCGCGCCGGCCTCGACCGGGCCGCGGCGATCACTCTCGCCGCCGAGTTCAACGACGACCCGCGGGATCCGGACCGTGACGACCCGCTCGACGTCGCGGTCTGGCGGGCCGACCCGGCCGAAGGCCAGCTCCCGAGCTGGCCCAGCCCCTGGGGGCCGGGTCGTCCCGGCTGGCACGCCGAGTGCGCGGCGATGGTGCTGTCGACCTTCGGCTCCAGTATCGATCTTCATGTCGGCGGCGCCGACCTGCGGTTCCCGCACCACGCCGTGGAGTCTCTGCTGGCCGAGCAGGCGACGGGCGTCCGGCCGTTCGCGCGGGCCTGGCTGCACCCCGGCACCGTCCGAGTGGGCGGGGTGAAGATGTCGAAGTCCCTGGGCAACCTCGCCTTCGTCGACGACCTGCTGACCCGGCACACGCCGGCCGCGCTGCGGCTGCTCTGCCTCGGCCGCGCGTGGGACGCCGACTGGGACTTCGACGAGTCGGCGTTCGACGCGGCCGAGGCGGCGCTCGACGGGCTCTATGCGGCCGCGGCGCGGCCCAACGGCGGTGGCGGTGGCGAGCGGGAGAGCCCGGCCGCGGCGGAGGTCGACGCGGCACTGCTCGACAACCTCGACACCGTCCGGGCACAGGCGGTGGCGTTGGAGGCCGGCGGTGACGCGGCCCGGCGCTTCATCTCCGTCCTGGGGCTGATCTGACAGCTCTGCGTTCCTGACAGCTCCGCGTCTCTGACAGCTCCGCGTTCCCGACAGCTCCGCGTTTCCGACAGCTCCGCGGTCGCGCCCCCCGGGACGGCCGCCGCCGGCAACGGCCACCATCACGGGCTGATCACCGGCTGACCGGGGAGCGAGCCACGACAGGACTGCGCACTCGCCCACACCGGGCGTACCGGGCCGTCCCCGCGACACAAGAATCAGACAAAAGCTCATACCCTGCGTCAAAGGATCGTGCACACTGAGCTACCATCAGGATGGTTCTGTTGTGGTTCAGGTCCGACCCAACGGGCTGAAGCTCTTCTGTCGGGCCATCTCCGGTACTCGGGCCATCCCGGGTACAAGGTGGCGTTGCGGGCCGCACCGGCGTCCCGGCTGCTGGGAGTGTGCCCGTCCAGCGTCTCCGGCGTTCGGATTCCGCGCTCCCCCGCACCACAACCCACGGACCCCGTTCCCGCGGACCCGCGCCCCTGCACCGGCGCCTCCGCAGCTTCAGGCATTCGTATTCGGAGACGCTGCTCATGCCCCGGTCGCTTCCGCCCGGCACCCGGTCGCCGGCGATTCCCGGTGATCGGTGACCGCACCCCGAGCCATGCGGCCATCGTCCGACTGCCGCCGGGCCTTGGCGCTGGGCGGCGGGATCGGCCTGCTGATCGTCTTCTGGGCGCTGTCGGCAGCTGGCATCCTGTCGGCCGGGCGCACCGCCGTCGAGCTGCTGGCCGGCGTCTGCGCCACGGCCGCGGTATGCGTGGGGGTACGCCGGCACCGCCCGGCGGCCACGCTGCCGTGGTGGCTGTTCGCCGCCGCCCAGGCCACGGCGACCCTCGGCGACTCGCTGCTCTACGGCATCGGGAGCCTGCTCGACCGGCACCGCTTCCCGGGGCTCTGGGACGTCTGCTACCTGGCCCAGTACCTACTGCTGGTGGCCGGCGTCGTCGTGCTGGCCCGCCGGTGTGGCCTGCCCGGTGGGCTCACCGACGTGCTGGACAGTGCGACCATCGGGGTCGCGGGGGCCCTCGTCGCCTGGGTCTATGTGATCGCCCCAGGTCTGTCGGCGGAGCATTCGTCCACGTTCGCGACCCGCGTCACCGCGCTGGCCTACGCCGCCTCGTTCCCGGCGCTGTTCGCGGCCGGCCTGCTGCTGGTGCTCGACCGCGGCCGGCGCGGACCGGCCGGCTACCTGCTCCTCACCCACCTCTCGGCGGTCCTGGCCGCATCGCTGCTCTACCTGCCACGGCAGATCGACGGGACGGACCAGAACGGGGGCGGCGCACAGCTCGTCGCCCTGCTCAGCGCGCTGGGGCTCGGCGGCGCCGCCCTCCATCCGAGCATGCGCGAGCTCACCACCGCCCGGAACCGGAGCACTGCGGTCCTGTCGACGTCCCGGCTGCTGGCCCTCACGGCGGCGGCGCTGGTCGCGCCGATCGTGCTGACGGTGCAGAGCGTTCGCGGCGAGACCGACGGCCTGGTGGTCGTCGCCGTCTCCAGCGGCGCGATGTTCGTCCTCATCATCTTCCGGATGGCGGGTCTGGTCGCGGACCAGCACCAGGCCGCGATCACCGACGGCCTGACCGGCGTGCACACCCGCCGCCATCTGGACGGTGAGCTGTCCGCGGCGGTCGACCGCGCGTTGCGGGAGGGCCACCGCCTCGGTCTGTTCCTGATCGACGTCGACCACTTCAAGTCGATCAACGACCGGTTCGGGCATCCGGTCGGGGACGACGTCCTGGTCGAGGTGGCGCGCCGGCTGCGGGCGGCGACCCGGCCCGGTGACGTGCTGGGCCGGTACGGCGGTGAGGAGTTCGCCGTCCTGGTCACGGACCTGCCCGAGATCGACCTCGCGGCCGTCGGGGAACGGCTGCGCCGCCAGGTCTGCGCCACGCCGATCCGGGTCGGCACCCGTTCGCCGGGCGGCCAGCTCGACCCGCCGGGCCGGCGCACCGACCCGCCGCGCCCGGGAGACGGGCCGCGTCCGGCCGGCGAGCAGCTCGTCGCGGTCACGGTGTCGGTGGGCGCGGCCGCCATACCGACCCATGCCGCGGACACGTTCGGCCTGGTCGCGGCCGCCGACAGCGCGCTGTACGCGGCGAAGAGCGCGGGGCGTGACCAGGTCGCGGTCAGCGGGACCATCGGGGCGCCCGCGGACGGCGACCAGCTCGCGGTCAGCGGAGCAGCCGAAGCACTCTGAGGCCCGGCACCGACAGGCCTGATGAGGCACCGACAGGCACCGGGTTTCGTCGGCTACGCGACATGACAGGCGTCCGACGTGCCGGCACGCGTCATCGCCAGGACGCACCTTGAGTGGTATGCGCGATTTGCCCGTTTAGGGCGCCTTTCGCAACGTAATCTCCGCGGAGAGCTCGAGCCTTCACCTCGAACGAAGAAACCTCGATCCTCCCACCGGCGTGTAGCGCCGAACACACCACCCCCCTCCCTCCCCGCGACACCCATCCGAGCGTCCCGCCCGAACAGTCGGACGAGGCGCTCTCGACGCCGTTCCCCGCTCCCCCGCTCCCTCTCCCCCGCAGGGGAACAGCGCCCAGCGGTGCACCACCCCAACGCCCACATCCACGCCCACGTCCACCGCCCACGTCGGCCCAGCGGAGTCGAGGAGGACTGATGTCCGGGTTGCTTTACCGGATCGGAGCTGCCGCGGCCACCCGGCCGTGGCGGGTCATCGGGATGTGGCTGGCCACCCTCGTCGTGGCACTGGGGCTCGCGGCCGGCTCCGGCGGCGAGCCCCACGACGACTTCAGCGCCCCGATGACGGCTTCGCAGCACGGGACGGACCTGCTGCGCGCGAACTTTCCGAACCTCGCGGGCGCCGACGCCCGGGTCGTGGTGCACGATCCCGACGGCGCCCCCCTGGACGCCGGCCTGCTGACGACCGTGCGAACCCGGCTCGCCGCCCTGCCGTCGGCTGTGGTGGCCAGCCCGCCCCAGCTTTCCCGGGACGGCGACACCGCCCTGCTCACCGTGAACTACACGGATCCGGTCGCCGACATGGACGCGGAGCAGGCGCTGGCGGACCTGTTCACGGCGGCCACCCCCGCCACCCAGCGGGGACTGCAGGTGGACGTCGGCGGCCAGATCTCGGAGAACCTGCAGAAGGTCGACGGCCGGGCGGAGGCGACCGGCGTCGTGCTGGCCCTGCTGATCCTGCTGATCGCCTTCGGGTCGCTGGTCGCCGCGGGAGTGCCGATCGCGGTGGCCATGATCGGCCTGGGGATCGGGGCGTCATGCATCACCCTGATCGCCGCGGTGACCACGGTGAGCTCGATCGCGCCGTCGCTGGCCTCGATGGTCGGCATCGGCGTCGGCATCGACTACGCGCTGCTGCTCGTCACCCGGCACGTGGAAGGACTGCGGGCGGGTCTGCCGGTTCGGGAGGCCGCAGGCCGGGCGAACGCCACGGCCGGCGCCTCAGTGGTCTTCGCGGGCCTCACCGTGATCCTCTCGTTGACGGGGCTGCGGCTCGTCGGGCTCAGCACCTATGTGACGACGGCGTTCACGACGGCCGCTGTCGTGATCGCGGTCGTGCTGGTCGCGATCACCCTCGTTCCGGCGTTGTGCGGCCTCGCGGATCTGCGGGTTCTGCGGCGCCGCAACCACGCCGAGCTGCTGGCGGCCCGATCCGTCGCCCGTTCGGTCGCCGCGGCCGGCAGCGGCGCGTCCTCCCCCGGAGCCCTCCTCGGCTCGGGTGAGCCCTCCGTCGCCGCGCGACGCACCCTGACCGCCGTCTGGGCGAGGCGCATCGGTAATCGGCCGGGCCCGTGGGCCTTCGGGGCGCTCATCATCCTGCTGGCACTCAGCGCGCCGATCCTGACGATGCGCACCTGGCCGCAGGACGCCGGCAGCCAGCCGGTCGACGTCACCCAGCGGCGCGCCTACGACCTGATCTCCAGCGAGTACGGGCCCGGCGCGAACGGCCCCCTGCTGCTGGCCGTCGACCTTCGGCGGATCCCGCCCGAAGCCCTGGCCGAGCTGGGCTCGAAGGTCGCCGCGGTCCCCGGCGTGGCTTCCGTCACACCGGCGGTCGTCGCACCGTCCGGTACCGCGGCGGTGATCGAGGTGGTGCCGACGACCGGACCGAGCGACGCCGCCTCGACCGAGCTGGTCAACCGGCTGCGCGACGACGTCCTGCCACCCGGCGTGGACGTCACCGGCACGACCGCGATCTTCGCCGACCTGTCCGCGCTGCTGGCCGAGCGGCTGTGGTGGGTCGTGGGCTTCGTGGTCGGCGTGTCCATCCTGCTGCTGACCATCGTCTTCCGGTCGCCGGTGGTCGCCCTCAAGGCTGCCGTGATGAACCTGCTGTCCATCTCCGCGGCCTACGGCGTGGTGACCGCGGTCTTCCAGTGGGGATGGGGAACCGACCTTCTGGGGCTGCCGCACAGCGTCCCGATGTCGAGCTGGCTGCCCGTCCTGATGTTCACCGTGCTGTTCGGGCTGAGCATGGACTACGAGGTCTTCCTGCTTTCCCGGATCAGGGAGGACTGGGTGGTCACCCGCGACCCGCGCGGCAGCGTGGTGCGTGGCCTCGCCTCGACCGCCCGGGTGATCACGAGCGCCGCCCTCATCATGATCGCCGTCTTCGCGGGGTTCGCCCTCGACCCGGACGTGACCGTGAAGATGGTCGGCGTCGGCATGGCGGTCGCGGTGTTCGTCGACGCGACGTTGATCCGCCTGGTGCTGGTGCCGGCCACGATGGCGCTGCTGGGCCGGGCGAACTGGTGGCTGCCGCGATGGTGTGATCGGCTGCTGCCCCAGGTCGACGTCCATGGTGAGCGTTTCGCTCCCGGACCGGCCGCCGCCGCGGTGGCGCCGACAGACCGCGCCGGCGACGGCAGGACGGCCGGCCACGCCACCGTCGGGAAGGCCGGCGCCGACAGGAAAGGCGGCACCGGTACCGATGCCAGTGCCGGCACTGGACGGAAGGCCGGGGCGGGCGGCGGGGAGCCGACCGGCCGCGGGTCGCTGGGCACCGGGGGTGGTCCGGCACCCGACCCGCCGCCCGCCGACGGGGGTGGCCCCGACTCCGGGACCAGCCCGAAGTCGGGTGGGACAGATCGCCTTAAACCTCCTTCCGGCCCGGCGATGGCCGGATCGGGCATCCCCACACAGGTCTCAACCGAGCCGATCGACCATTCGGCGAACGGCCGCGAACTGCACCGATGAGATTCCGTTTCCGCAGGTCAGAGCGGGTGTCGACAGCTGGCGGTTAGCACTTTCGATCGGCCGGCTAGCCCCGATCTGGGTGGCGGAATGGGGGGATCTGTCCTGATTAGCTGAGACGCCACAGGCAGAAAGTCGCCCCAGGCGGCCCGGCGGAAGAAGGCGACGCGGCGTGGACGAGCTCACCATGGACGGGCTCACCGTGGACGGGATCGCGATGAAAACGATCTCCATGGGTGGGTTCACCATCGACGAGATCACTGTCGAGCGGATCCTGCCGCCCGGTGCGCAGGGTCGGGGCGCGACCCCGGAACGCGACGACGACCCGGTCCGGATTCCGGTCCGGAGCCCGAGCGCCAGCCCCGCCCGCGGCGGATGGCTCGCGGCACACCCACCGGCGGGCGGTCTTGAGCTCGGCGACTTCACCTTCGCCGACCTCGAACCCGCCGGCCTGGGCCGGCTCGGCCTCGACCTGCGCCGCCTGGAACTGCTCGCCGGGTTCGACGCGGCCGAGGAGTGGCTGAGCGGTCGTGGGCTCGCCGGGATCGACGTAAGCCGCTTCGAGCCGGACGACGCCGCGGTGGACCTGGTCACCGACCTCACGGGCCGGCGGACCGCTGCGGCCGGCACCCGGCTCGGCGCCGACGCCAGGGCGGACACTGTAAGCGTGACCGCCACCAGCAACGGCCTTGACCGAGGAACAGACCTGTCAACCGGCACCGACGCCGGCCAGCGCGGCAGTGCCACGTCGCCGGCGCCGGGGTCGGGGTCGGGGTCGGGGTCGGTGCCGGCCCCCGTCCCAGCACCATGGTCTTCGAGCGGGCGGCCCACGACTACGACGCCGACGTCCACGGGATACCGTTCTTCCGCCCGCTGGGCCGAACGCTGGTCAGCGCCGCCGGCGTCCGGCCCGGCGAGGACGTGGTCGATCTCGCCTGCGGCCGCGGCGCCGTCCTCATCCCCGCCGCCGAGGCGACCGGGCCCACCGGTTCGGTTCGCGCCTTCGACCTGGCGCCGACCATGGTGGCGCTGACCGCCGCCGACGTCGCGGCCCGCTCGCTGCCCTGGGCGACTGTGGCGGTCGCCGACGCGACGAACCCTCCGGTCGAGCCGGCCAGTGCCGACGTCCTGCTCTGCGGCATGGGCCTGTTCCTGCTGCCCGACCCGGTGGGAGCACTCGCGCGGTGGCGTGGCCTGCTGCGGCCCGGCGGGCGGCTGGCCGTCAGCGTCTTCGGTGCCCCGGACCCGCTGTGGAGCCGGCCCGACTACCCGCTTCGCCTGGCGACCGGCCTGGGCGCGGCCGACCGCCGGCCCGGGCAGGCCATCCTGGCGGAAGGCGCGCTGGCCCGGGCGCTCACCGCGGCCGGATTCGAACTCACCCGGGACGATCTCGTCGCCACCGACCTGGTCTTCCGCGACGTGGAGCACTGGTGGCACTGGGCGTGGGGCACCGCGGTCCGCTCGATGCTCGAGAAGGTCGACAACGCCGACCTCCCGGCGATGATCGATGACCTCACCCGCTGGCACGCGCCGTCGGTGGACGCCGGTGGGCTGCACTGGCGTCCGACCATCCGGATCGTCACCGCGACGGTGGGCGCGCCCCGCGGCTGAACCCACCCGTCGCACGGCGCATCGGTAGCCCGGTAGGGAGAGTCCGAAGAGTCGAGGACTTCCGTCGTTCTGACGACCACGACCCTCAGATCCTGCTCGGCAGCAGCGGCCGGGGAAGGCCTCAGGCGAGGTAGCGGACCACCGTCTCGGCAACGCAGACCGGCTTGGTGGCGCCCTCCATCTCGATGGTGACCTGGTTGACCGCCTGGACACCGCCGGGCACGTCCTCGACCGTCAGGTTGCGGACGATGCCGCGGACCCGGGAGCCGACCGGGACCGGCTGCGGGAAGCGCACCTTGTTAAGGCCGTAGTTCAGCGCCAGCTTGATCCCGGTGACCTGCGCGACGTCAGCGGAGATCACCGGGATCAGCGACAGCGTGAGATAGCCGTGGGCGATCGTGGTCTTGAACGGCCCGTCCTTCGCCCGCTCCACATCGACGTGGATCCACTGCCAGTCGCCCGTGGCGTCGGCGAAACCGTTCACCTGCTCCTGGGTGATCTCCCGCCACGAGCTGGTGCCCAGCTCCTGGCCCTGCAGCTTCCTCAACCCGTCGATTCCGTCGATCGTCGCCATCTGGCGAGTATCTCGAAGCCGCGGCTGACACGCACCGGGAACGACGCGGGGCCGGGACGCTCACCACGGAGCGTCCGGGCCCCGCGTTCGGGCCCCGCGTTCGGGCCCCGCGTTCGGGCCCCGCGTTCGGGCCCCGCGTTCGGGTTCCGTGTCAGGCGTGCGCGACGAAGTTGAAGCGGTTGCCGTTGTCGAAGGTGCGGCGGAAGCTGCCGAGCGTGTACGGGCCGGTTCCGTCCATGTCGAAGATCCGCAGGCCCAGATCACCGTCGATCAGGCGGTACATCTCCTCCGCCGTGGTCCCGTACTTCCGGGCGGCGGCACCGAACTCGAAGATGATGTACGGGCGGTTCGTGGCGAGCAGCTTCTGCCCGCCCTTCAGCACGCCGTACTCGGCGCCCTCGACGTCGATCTTGATCAGGTCGAGGCGGTGCTCAGGCGGGAGGGTCTCGTCGAGCACCTCGACGACGACCTCGATCTCCTCGACCTCCTCGGCGCCCTCCGCCGTCCGCTGACGCAGCCCGCTGTACGCCGGCCGGCTGCGGACGTAGGCGAACGGGCTGACCCCGGACTTCTCCGCGAGCGCGGCCTGCTTCAGCGTGACGGTCGGGAACTCCAGGCAGAGGTACTCGAAAAGGTGCGGAAGCGGCTCGTAGGCGATGTGCTCACCGCGCGGGGCGTGCAGCACGATCGACTTGAGCACGTCGCCGCGGTGCGCACCCACGTCGATGCAGTTGGAGTCCTCCTGGAGCACGAAGGAGAGCAGCAGCGCGAGGTGTTGGTCATCGACCGCGTTGCGGCGGGCGCTGGGCAGCACGGTGCGGCGGACCAGCTTCAGCGCCGGCCCCAGACCCAGCTCGACCGCGGTCTGGCGGAGCTGACCGAGCTGTCTGTTCATCTGCTCCTGCATCGCGGAACGTCCCTTTCGCGAGCCATCCGTCCGGCGCGGGCCCGACGCCGGCTGCGCTTCGCTGCGCTGGCCGCCGGGCCGAGCCATCCAGGCTGGTTGTCCGAAAAATGCGCGGTCTGTGCTGTCACGCACAACACCGCGCACTTCGCCGTCGTGCCAATTGTGACAAGTCGCCCGGGAGGGCCCACCGCCACCCCCATCATTGGCCACAGTCCGGACACTGCGCCAGCTGCATCACCACGTACCAGCTCCAGGTCAAGGCCCGAAGGTGGTCAGAAACCGGACGGAAACCGGCCTGCCGCGGACCGGGCCTGACCTGGTCCGGACCCGGTCAGGCCCGAACCAGGCCCCGAACCCAGGCCCGAACATGCCCGGCGCACCGACCGGATCAGGCCCGGGCCAGGCCCGGTTCACCGACCGGATCAGGCCCGGGAGTCGAAGGCCTCCACCGGCGGGCAGGTGCAGACCAGATTGCGGTCCCCGTAGGCACCGTCGATCCGCCGCACCGGCGGCCAGTACTTCGCCGCCCGCAGCGACGCGACCGGGTAGGCCGCCACGGACCTCGGGTACGGGTGGTCCCAGTCGTCCCCCGTGACCATCGCGGCGGTGTGCGGAGCGTTGCGCAGCGGGTTGTCATCCCGCGGCCAGACGCCGTCGCCGACCTTGGCGGCCTCGGCCCTGATGGCGATCATCGCGTCGCAGAACCGGTCGATCTCGCCCAGGTCCTCGCTCTCGGTCGGCTCGACCATCAGTGTCCCGGCGACCGGGAACGACATGGTCGGCGCGTGGAACCCGTAGTCGATCAGGCGCTTGGCGATGTCGTCGACGGTCACGCCCGTCTCCTTGGTCAACGGCCGGAGATCGAGAATGCACTCGTGCGCGACGAGACCGTTGCGCCCGGTGTAGAGAACCGGGTAGTGCGGCGCGAGCCGGCGGGCGATGTAGTTGGCGTTGAGCACGGCCACCGACGTCGCCGCCCGCAGCCCGTCCGCACCCATGAGGCGGATGTAGGCCCACGGGATCATGAGGATGCCGGCGGATCCCCACGGTGACCCGGAGATCGGCCCGACCCCGGTCTCGGGGCCGGCCTCCGGGCACAGCGGATGGTTCGGCAGATACGGCACCAGCTTCTCGCCGACCGCCACCGGCCCGACCCCCGGACCACCGCCACCGTGCGGGATGCAGAAGGTCTTGTGCAGGTTGAGGTGACTCACGTCCGCCCCGAACCGGCCCGGCTTCGACAGCCCGACCAGCGCGTTGAGGTTCGCCCCGTCGACGTAGACCAGGCCGCCGGCGTCGTGCACCACCGCGCACGCCCGGGCGATGCCCTCCTCGTACACACCGTGCGTCGACGGGTAGGTGACCATGAGGGCCGCCAGCACCGACGCGTGCTTCGCCGCCTTCGCGGTCAGGTCGTCCAGGTCGACGTTGCCCTCCCCGTCGCAGGCGACCACGACCACCCGCATGCCGGCCATCGCGGCGCTCGCCGCGTTGGTGCCGTGGGCCGAGGACGGGATCAGGCAGACGTCACGCACCGGCGCGTCCGGCTCGGCGTGGTCACGGTGGTAGGCGCGGATGGCCAGCAGCCCGGCCAGCTCCCCCTGGCTGCCGGCGTTCGGCTGCACCGAGACGGCGGCGTACCCGGTGATCCGCGCGAGCCACAGCTCCAGGTCCCGGATCATCGACACGTACCCCGCCGCCTGGTCGATCGGGGCGAAGGGGTGGATGTCCGCGAAGTCGGGCCAGGTGACCGCGGCCATCTCGGTCGTCGCGTTGAGCTTCATCGTGCAGGAACCGAGCGGGATCATGCCCCGGTCGAGGGCGAAGTCGACGTCGGCGAGGCGCCGCAGGTACCGCAGCATGGCCGTCTCGGACCGGTGCGAGTGGAACACCGGATGCGTCAGAAAGGCCTCGTCCTCCCCGCGGACCAGCCCGGCCGGCAGCGCCGCCGGCACCGACACCGCCGCCCCCGCGGACGCGACCTCGGGCGCCGGGCCCTCGGGAGCACTCACGCCGAAAGCCGCCCAGACCGCACGCAGATCCGCCTCCACCGTCGTCTCGTTGCAGGAGACGCCGACATGGTCGGAGTCGACGAGCCGCAGGTTCACCCCGTGCGCGAGCGCGTCCGCCACGACCTGCCCGGCCCGCCCCGCCACCCGGGCGAGCACCGTGTCGAAGAACTCGTCGTGGACGATCTCCACACCGCCGGCACGCAGCCCGGCCACCAGCCGCACCGCCTGCGCGTGCACCGCGCCGGCGATCGCGGCCAGCCCCGCCGGGCCGTGGTAGACGGCGTACATCGAGGCCAGCACGGCCGGCAGCACCTGGGCGGTGCAGATGTTGCTGGTCGCCTTCTCCCGCCGGATGTGCTGCTCCCGGGTCTGCAGCGTGAGGCGGTAGGCGGGGTCGCCCGCCGCGTCCACCGAGACACCGACCAGCCGGCCGGGAAGCATCCGCTCAAGGCCGGAACGCACCGCGAGATAGCCCGCGTGCGGGCCGCCGAAGGACAGCGACAGTCCGAACCGCTGGGTCGTGCCGACCACGATGTCCGCGCCGAGACCGCCGGGGGCGCGCAGCAGCGTGAGCGCCAGCAGATCGGCCGCGACGGTCACGACGATGTCGCGTTCCCGCGCCTGGGCGATGAGGCCCCGGGGATCGCGCACGCCCCCGTTCGCGCCCGGATAGGACAACAGCACGCCGAAGACGTCCGGCAGGATGTCGGCCGGCACGGCCGCCGCGGCGGGCCCGGCTGATCCGTCCGACAGCGCGGTGGCTTCGTCCGCCGGGACGGGAGACTCACCCGGCGCCGGCGTCGGCCGGGGGGTGAGGCCGTCCCGGAGATCGGCGACGACGACGGTGATTCCGAGCGCCTCCGCCCTGGTACGGACGACGGCGATGGTCTGGGGCAGGGTGTCCGCGTCGATCAGGAAGGTGGAACGCTTCCCCCGGGTGGCGCGGTAGGCGATCTGCATCGCCTCCGCCGCGGCGGTGGGCTCGTCGAGCAGCGAGGCACCCGCGACCGCCAGACCGGTCAGGTCCGTGATCATGGTCTGGAAGTTCAGCAGAGCTTCGAGCCGGCCCTGCGAGATCTCCGGCTGGTACGGCGTGTAAGCCGTGTACCAGGCCGGGTTCTCGAGCACGTTGCGCTGGATCACCCCCGGCATGACCGCCGGGTTGAACCCCAGGCCGATCATGGAGGTGACGCGACGGTTGCTGCCGGCCAGCGCCCGCAGCTCCGCGAGGACCTCCGTCTCGGTGACCGCCGGCGGCAGATCGAGCTCGGTGTCCCGGATGGCGGCGGGTACCGCCGCGTCGGTGAGCGCGGTCAGCGAGCCCAGGCCCAGCTGATCGAGCATGGCCAACCGGTCGGCGTCATCCGGGCCGATGTGGCGGTCGACGAACCGTGGGATCGCCTCGACCACGAGCGCGGCACCCGACTCGGGCCGCTGCCGCGGGGGCGCCTGGCGCTCGGACGCGGCATCACGCCCAGCCGTCGTACCGGCGCCGTTCGTGGTCGAGGTGCCATTCGCGGTACTGCCGTCAGTGGTACCGCCGCCAGTGCCGGCGGCCTGAGCGGAGGAACCCGGCGGCGTCGCCGCAGTGGTGATCTCGGTGGTCATCGTCGCTTCGCTCCGGAGGTCGTGCGACGCCGAAGAGAGACCAACACCGAACGGTTACGACACCGGACGGCCGTGGTCCCCCGCCCGCGTCGCGGCGGGCCTCCCCCTCTGTCATGAGCCTGAGAGCTTCGCCGGCCACCACGCCCAGGGGGCACCCCGGACGCCAGCGGCCGACTTGCACCGTCGGCGGGACACAATCTCGTGTCCGCTTTTCAGAGTCGCCTGACCCGGCGGTCTTGAGCCTGAGAGTTTGCGGGGAGATCTTGCTCCTTCGGCGCTCCGAGGCTGGCCCCGGAGCTCTCCCGCACGGGTGTGAGCGGCGCGATGTGCAGTTGTGGATGTTGCCGGTGGCCAGGTTGCAGGTGGCCGGGTCGCAGACAGCGATGACGCGGGTGGCACGGGTGAGCGGTGACGCTGGTCGCGTCCCACAGATTAGTCGGCCGTGTCGCCGGCCGCCAAAGATCTTGCAAACCCGCTCAAGGTCCGCGAGGCCACCGTCTCCGGCCGCGACATCGCCGTCACCGCCCGCAAGCCCCGGGCGCCCCGGGCGCCGCCCAGCAACCGAACCGGGCCCGCCGCCGGATCGTGGCCCGCCGCCGGATCGTGGCCCGCCGCCGGATCGTGGCCCGCCGCGTCGGCGACCCATGCCCACCGCGCGCCGACCCACCCGGGGATCCTGCGCCGCCGCGCGGCATCCGCAATTCGCATCCATAGACGAAAGTGGGACACGGAGCCCCTTGGCAACCCGCAAGAAGTGCGGATTTCGGTTGCTGCAACAGCCAAAACCCGCACTTCTTGCTGAGAAGCAGCGGGTGGGCGGGGCGCTGGTGCGGCTCCTCCTCACTAGACGCTGGTGCGCTCGCGCTTGCCCGTCGGATGCGCGGTGCGGAACTTCGCGGCCTCCTCGTCGCTGCGCGCCCCGCCCCGCTCCCCTTCGAAGAAGGTCTTGGCGAGGCGGTCGTGCGACGTCTGGTCCGTCACCTGTCGGGCCATCTCGTCATCCGAAATGCCCTGCCCGGCTGGCTCCGTGTGCCGTCCACCCTTTACGACCTGGTGCGACATGTCCAACCTCCTGACATCCGCCGCCGTTGCACGCTCCCCGGACGATCCACCCGGCCGGTGGTTTCCGGCCCGGATCCCGCCCTCGATGTCGACATGCCCGGATCAGACCCTGGTCATCCCAACGGACACCGACAGCCAGCCCCCTGCCGGCGACAGCCGGACCCCACCGACAACCGGCCGTCCGCTGGCAACCGGCCGTCCGCTGGCAACCGGCCGTCCGCCGGCAGCCAGACGCTCGGGACGCAGCTCTCCGGAAGCGATCCGGGTATCGGGTCCACCCGATTCACCGGAACCATCCGGTACCGGTATGTTTCCTACCAGGAGCGATATCCGCCGATACCACGCATATAGCAGGCGACCTGGGTGTGACGTGCGCTATATCGCCGGATGTAGCGTCGCCGGAGATGAGCCGCGCCCGAGGAGCGGAAGCCAGATGATCAGCGGTTATCGGTTCCTCCGGGACCTCGGCCACGGTGGTTTCAGCACCGTCCACCTCGCCGAACAGGAGATCTTCGATCGGCAGGTCGCCGTGAAGGTCATGCATGCCGACCTGCGCGATCCGGACGCGCGGCGCCGGTTCGTCCGGGAATGCAAGGCGACCGGCCGGCTCACCGGGAACCCGAACATCATCACCGTGTTCGACGCCGGAACCACGATCGACCACCGGCCGTACATCGCGATGGAGTACTTCCCGGCGGGGACACTGCGCGACCGGGTGGTCGACCAGGGCCCCCTGCTCGTCCGGGAGGTGCTGGCACTCGCGATTCCGGTAACCCGTGCCCTGGATGCCGCACACCGGCACGGCATTCTGCACCGCGACCTGAAACCGGCGAACATCCTGCTCCGCGCTTCGGGCGAGCCCGTCCTCAGCGACTTCGGCATCGCCAGCGTCGCGGAAGGCCTCGACCCGGCGACCTTCTCGGCGGCATTCACCGCCGGTTTCGCGGCACCGGAGGTGCTGCTCGGCGAGCAGCCGGAAAGCACCTCGGACGTGTTCGGGCTCGCCGCGACGCTCTTCGCCCTGCTCACCGACCGCACGCCCTTTCCGGGGAAGACCCCGACCGAGATCTTCACCCGGATCCAGGCCGGCGAGATGCTGCCGCTCGATCGCCCGGACGCGCCGCCGGCGCTGGGCGATCTCCTTCGCCGCATGCTCGCCCGCACCCGTGACCAGCGGCCGGGCCTGGATGAGGTCACAGCGGAGCTCACCTCACTGCTCGCCGAACTGGAGCACGCCGACCCCTACCCCTCAGCGGGCTGGCAGGGCACAGGCCCGCGCGGCGAGGAGGACGGCGAGGACAGCACAGGTGCATCACTCGAACCGCCACAGCGCCCTCGGCCGCGGCGCCAGCGCCGGAGCGGGTGGCAGGTCGCGGCCATGGCCGGTTCGGCGGCGCTGCTGACGGCCGGGGCGGTCGCCCTCTCCCTGCAGCTTGCCCACCAGGGCGAACAGGATGACGCCTCCGAGCTCACGACCGGTACCAGCTCCACCGCGCCGCCGGCAAGCACGGCGGGCACGAGCCCCACCGCCCCCACCAGCCCCGAAACCGGCACGAACACCGGCACCGGCACCGATGCGGTGAGCACGAGCACGCCAGCACCCGCGATCACCCCCGCTGACACATGCGGCGTGCGATCCGAAGAGATCCGCGACTACAAGAATCGCGTCTTCAAGAGCCAGTACATGTGCCCGACGGACGTCGAGTCACCGGTCTACGCCAACATCGGCGCCGGTGTGACCGAGCCGCTCGACGACACCGGCCTGATGAGGAAGGGCGACGCGGTCTGGGTCGTCTGCCAGATCCAGGGGCGGCCGAATCCCACCGGCGGAACGGGTAGGCAGAGCACCTGGTGGCTGTACACCCAGGGCGACGTGCCGGCGGACAACAGCTACGGGTACGGAGACGCATGGGGATACCTGCCCGCGACGGCGGTGACCTACCACGACGAGGACACCTCCGTCCCCGGCGTCGAGCGATGCACCGAGCACCCCTGACCGGTTCCATTCGTGCGGCCCCATGGTGGACGGGCCCGACGATCAGCCCCGGAAGATGTCGTGCGTGCCGACCCGGGCCCAGATGATGTGCGGATCTGTCTGGAACGCGGCGCGCTGTTCCGGTCGCAGCCGGTGGTAGTCCGCGAGGAAGCGGGCGGCGGCCTCATAGGTGGGCACGCCGTCACCTTGGGGTGCTGGTCGTCAGATTTGGGCGTCGACACGACGGCCGCGGAGGATGCGGCCGATCTTCAGCAGGAGCGAGGCGTCAGCTCGCCTTCGTGTTCGTGCGTGGGTCGGCGGCCAGCTCTGCCAGCAGCGCGTCGAGGGCCTCCTCGGACGTGCAGATCACCGACCGGCCGGCGGCAACGTCAGCCATGGCCTCGTCGTAGGCGCGCTGCGTGCCGGGGTCGGGTACGTCGATCCACTCATGCGGCTCCGGAACCGGGTACGGGAGATCGGCAGCTTGCGTCACGGTCCGTCACCGTCCCTCAAGGATCGCCATCCAGGCAGGAGCGTTGGGCGGAACCTACCGCAGGGTTGCCCGACGGACACCAGAACATGCCGGCAAGTGCCAGCCATCAACACCGGAACATGCCGGGATATCCCAGGGATACAGGCCCGTGGTTGCCGGCCCCGACCTCGCCGGTATGCCCGGACGTCAGACGGCACAGCGCGGCGCGAATGTACCTCGGATCAGGACGAACCCGCCGGGGCGTGAGACAACACGCCAGGTCGCGCATGACGGCCGCCCGATCGGCATAGTCGGCAGCAAGGGATCCCCACCGGGAGCCGGAAACGAGTGCGCGAGGAGCGGCACGTGTCAGGACTCGACCGCGATGGTGACGTGTTCATCCTGGATCTGGGGGACGGGGAGAACCGGCTCAACCCGGATTCGGTGGCCGCCATCAACCTCGCCCTCGACGAGGTGGTGGCCGCGCCGGCACCGAAAGCCCTGGTCACGACCGCGTCCGGCAAGTTCTGGTGCAACGGGTTCGACCTCACCTGGATGACCGCGAACCCCGGCGAGATCGAGCCGTTCATCCAGTCGGTGCGGGTGCTGTTCGCCCGGTTCGTCACCCTGCCACTGCCGACCGTGGCCGCGGTCGGCGGGCATGCGTTCGGCGCCGGCGCGGCCCTCGCGCTCACCCACGACCAGCAGGTCATGCGGGTGGACCGGGGCTACTTCTGCTTCCCCGAGGTCGACATCGACATCCCCTTCAGCGGCGGGATCACCGACCTGATCCGCTCCCGGCTGCCAATCCGGACCGCCCACGAGGCGATGACGACCGGCCGCCGGTACGGCGGGGACGACGCTCTCGCGGCAGGGATCATCGACGGCGTGGCGGACCAGGACAAGGTGCTGCCGACGGCGATCGGGATGGCCCGTCCGCTCACCGGCAAGGCGGGCCCGACGCTGGGCACCATCAAGTCGAGGCTGTACGCCACGGCCGTCGCCGGGCTGGTCGCGGGCCAAGCCGTCGAGGTACCGATCTGACCGTATCGCGCCGGCCCGGTGATCGGTGATCGGTGATCAGGCGGGTGCGGCGTCCTGGGTGGACGAGGCCACCAGCCGGCCGTCCTGGCTGAAGAAGGACGCCCGGGTGAGCGTCCGGTAGCCGGAACCGGACGGGCTGTCCCGCACGACGAGCAGCCACTGGTCCGCGCGGAACGGCTGGTGGATCCAGACCGCGTGGTCGAGCGAGGTCATCCTGGCCGGATGGAGTGACCGGCCCGGGTCCGGATGCGGGTTCGGGCCCGGATGCGAGTCGGGGTGGGGGTTCGGCCGCGTTCGGGCGAAGGCCGCCAGCATCTGCCGGGCGAAGGCGGCTGTCACATGATCGGCCAGGTAGGTGAGCGCGCCGGCGTGCAGAGGCGGATCATCCGGGAGCGCCTGGCCCAGCCGTACCCAGGCCACCGGGCGCACCGACGCCCGTGCGGCGCCTCGGGCGTCACCATCCGCGACGACTCGCAGGTCTATCAGCCGGCCGGTGGCCTCGGACGGGCGGTCCAGATCCGCGGGCGGCGGGACGGCCGGAGCCCTCAACTGATGTCCCGTCCGCCCGTTTGGCCGGAAGAGCAGGGACATCACACAGACCACCTCACCGCCCTGGACGCCGGTGACCCGCCGGGAGGTCGCACCGCCACCGTCGCGGACCCGGTCGACGAGATAGACGATCGTGCGTCGCCCCTGCGCCGGCCGAGGGAAATGCGCGTGCAGCGAGTGGACGGGCTGACCGCTCGACACGGTGCGGGTGGCGGCGAGCTGCGCCTGCACCGCGATCAGCCCGGTGTGGACGGGTTCGTCACCGTCGCCGCGCCACCGGGCGCGAAAGACGTCGCGGTCGATGTCCTCCAGCGCGGCGAGCTCGAGGAAGCCCGGTCGTGGCCTCGGCCCCGCCGCCCGAAGCGGCCTGGTCGAAGGGCCGAGCGGAGGGCTGGACAGCGGTCCGAGCGGAGGGCTGGACGGCGGTCCGAGCGGAGGGCTGGACGGCGGTCCGAGCGGAGGGCTGGACGGCGGTCCGAGCGGAGGGCTGGACGGAGGGCTGGGCCGCGGAACAGCCGTCGGGGCCCCCGTCCGGAGCCGGTCAACGGTGAACCGGACGGGTGTCACTTCGACCGAGTGGACCACACCGGGCCCGCTCCGACGCCGCCGCAGCCGGTACGGAAGGGTCGGCCGGTCATCCGGGACGGCACCGGCGTTCGAGCCCGGGCTGCCATTCGAACCCGGCCTGCCGTCCGAGCCCGGCCTGCCGCTCGGGACCGCGCCGCTGCTCAGGCCCGGGCCGCCGTCGGGGACAGTGCCGCCGTCCGGGACAGTGCCGCCGTCCGGGACAGTGCCGCCACTCAGGCCCGTGCCGCCCGTGGCGGCGCGGGCATCCGCGACATCGCCGGTGGCGACACGCCCGGGGTCACGCCACCGAGGCAAGGCTGTCCCTGTCCGCGGCCCCCGTGGCCTCCGCGCCGGGGCGGCCACCCGCCGCGCTCGACGCGCTCCCGTACGGGGAATCCGGCGGGTTCCCGTGATCCCGCGGGCCACGCAGCCGCGACCACACCGTCCCCGGCGCCAACAGGCGGCGAAGCCTGCGGACCTGACGGAGCCGACGGAACCGTCGAGTCCGCAGGTCCTCCGGGTTCCGCGGGTTCCGCAGGCCGCGCGGCCGGTTCTGCCCGCGCGGCCCACGGCCGCGCAGCGCCCGCTCGGCCCGGTCGAGCTGGCGCCACGCCTCCTCGGCGGCACGCGCCCCGGCCGCGCCGTCCCAGTCCAGGGCTGTGCCTGGGGCGAAGAGCGCGATCGTCACCAGATCCGCCAGCCCGCGCAGGGCGGCCTCGACGGCCGGTCCCGCCTGCGCGGTGGCGGCGAAGGTACCGCCGAGATGGACGACCTGCACCGGGCTGGCCGCCGCCGGGACCGTGCACCCGGCATCGGCGAGCGCCTCCAGCGCACACTGCCAGGCACCGACCACACGCTCGCGCCGCTGGGCCGCGAACCGGAGCCTGCGGCGCCGGACACCGGACGCGACCAGGGCAACCGCGAGGTACAGGCCGGCCAGCGCGACCAGGATGAGGACGCCGAGGACCACGTTCTTGCACCAGGCACCCGTCCCGGCGGAGGGGCCCGAGTGCCCCCCGTCCGGGCCCCCGTCGCCGCCCGCCGTCGCGGGAGCCGCGGGTTTCGTGGCCGGAGTCGCCTCACCCGCGGCCACGGAGCGCAGCGCGACCTCGATCAGTTCCGCCTGTTCGGGCGTCTCGCCCTGGTTCGATCCGGCCACGCTCGCGCCCCTTGCCTCGGCGGACTGTGGGGTCGGGAAGAACGGCAGCCAGCCGACCCCGTCGAAGCGCACCTCCGCCCAGGCCAGCGAGTCCGAACCGTGCACGGTGCGGGTCTGGTCCGCGGCACCCGCTCCGTCGCCCGGGGCCGCGGGAGCTGAAGCTGGAGCGCTGAACCCGACCGCCAGCCGGGCCGGCAGCCCGAGCAGACGCGCGGCCAGGACGAAGGCGGTCGCGAACTGCTCGGACGTCCCACGCCGCGTATGACCGAGGAAGTGGTCGATGTGCCCATACGCATGCCCCGGCGGCACCTCGGGATCGAAGACGAAGTTCGCGCTCAGATAGGTGCCCAGCAGGGCCGCCCGCTCGAACGGCGTCCGCCCCCGGGCGGTTGCGAGCTCGGCCATCGACCGCAGGATCGACGGCGGGTCCGCGGGGACGGCCAGGTCAGGGTCGTTGTGGTCAGCCGCGGCGGCGCCAGCCGACAGGGTGGCGATCTGCGTCGGCTCGGGTCGAGGCTCCGGAACCGACGTGATCTCGAAGCGCGAGCCGGCGGCCAGCGGGAGGTCACTGCGCAGCATCCCGGTGCCCGGGTCGACCCGCACACCGGGCGGGCTGCTCAAGGGCAACCCGTTCGCCGGCAGCAGGTTTCCGCCCAGGCCCACGACCTCGATGTCCTGGCGCACCGACGTGGCCTGCCGCGGCTGCGCCGCCGCCGTCGCGGGCGGCACGATCGCGGCTCCCGCGGCGACGAAGCGCGCTGTGGAGCGCCAGCTCACACCGTCGTAGTCGTCGAAGACGGCCAACCGGAAGATCACAGGGGCAGCCGGGTCCGGCCCGGTGACCGCGGCGCGGAAGAGCACGTCGTCGGGGTGGGCGGTCCAGCCGCTGAGCGCGGCGAGCGGGCTGGTCTCGGTAACGTCGACCGGTGTCGTCGAGTGATGATCCCGAGGATCGACCGGATCGCCGAGGCGACCGCCGGTCACCGTCACCGCGGCCAGAACCCCGACGAGCAGGACCGCCAGGATCGCGACAAGCCCTCTGGCCGAGGAGCGGACCAGGCCATACCCGCCCGACCGGGGCATCCGCGCCACGAGGTAGCCGGCGGCCAGTGCGACGAGCACCCCCGTCTGGGGGAGGTTGTCACCCGGGACGGGCAGGGCCAACGCGGTCGCGGCCACCAGTGTCACGACCGCGGGCAGCACCGGCAGGAGCGCCGCCCGGGTTCGGATGGTCAGCTCGGCACCGATCGCCGCCGCGAGCCAGGTCGGAGCGAGGGCCACGATCAGCAGATCGGGGTCGGCCGGCGCCGGCGCGGCAACGTCGAGGAGCCGGGCCCAGCCGTCGATGACACCCGCGCGCACCAGCTCGAGCCTGGCCAGGAACCCGCCCGCCTCGGCCGCGACGGTGTAGCCGGTCCAGACGACGAATCCGACCATCCAGGCCGGCACGGTGAGGACCGCGGGCGCCGGCCGGCGGCCCCGGCGCGGCCCGCCCAACAGGGCCACCAGCACGACCGGCAGGACAGCGGCCACCGGCAGGGGGACCCACAGATCCCGAGCCGGGAACAGCCGCGTGAAGCCGCTCCCGCCGACGAGCGCCAGGGCCGCGACGAACGCCAGCTCGCCCGCGCGGCGCGCGGCACCCGGCGGCGTTTCCTCCATCTGCGCGGCATCCGCCGCCGTGCTGGTCGACGCCGCACCAGCCGACGTCGCAGCCGGGGCCGGGGCCGCAGCCGGGGCCGGGGCTGCAGCCGGCACACCAGCCGACGCCGCAGCACCTGGTGCCGGGCCGGCCGGCGGCCTGACAGCCGGTGGCAAGACGGTCAGGTCCTTCATGCCTCGATCAGCCCGCGGTCGTCGACGGCTACTGACATGGAGCTCGCCACGGGGCCTGACACCGCCCGACCGGGCGACGGCTCCGGCCCGGCAGGTGTGGCCGCGGCCGGGGGTGACGTGGTCTGGGGCGATGCGGTCTGGGGCGAGAGGGGCCAGATCTCCCCCAGCTCGGCGGCGGTTGCCAGGTGCAGAACCCGCACCTGGCCCGATCCGGTGGCGTTCGGCGCGGCCGCCGGTGGAGCCGTCTCGACCTCACCACGAGGACCCCGGCGATCCCGGGAGGCCCAGGGGTCCAGCCCGTCCGAAGAGTGGAGGATTCTGGTCGTCCCAGCGGCAAACGTCTTCCACTGTTCGCCCTTCGCCCGGTGCCGGCGCAGCCGGGCCCGGTCTGCCGGGGTCCGCCGGCCCCACGCGCGGGCGACGGCCTCGCTGCGCGGCCCCAGCCGCAGGACGATCACCTGGCCGAAGGCATGCGCGACCGGCGTCAGGGCCGTGATCGCGTCACGCCCGATCCCGCCGGTGACCAGAACGAGCGTGCCGACCGGGCCACGGCGCAGCGTCCGCAGCACCTCCAGGCTCGTGCCCTCGTCGGGCGCGACCGCCGCCAGCTGGTCGAGCAGCGAATCAACGTCCGCGGCACGGCGGCGACCCGTCATCCGCACACCGCCCGATGTGACCAGGCGGACGCCATAGGCACCGCGTGCACAGGCCAGTACCGCGGAGGCCGCGGCGTCGACCGCGTCCTCGAAGACGGCTGCCCCGACCGGGCCAGCGGGGTAGGCACACCGGCGGGTGTCGAGCACGACGGTGGAGGCGGGCTCGCTCGGATCCACATGGGTGCGGACCATGAGCGTGCCCAGCCGAGCACTGGCGGCCCAGTGCACCAGGCGCAGGTCCTCTCCGGGGGTGTACTCCCGCAGCATGTGGAACATCAGCCCGCCCGCCGTTCCGCTGCCGCTGGAGCCGTCGGGATCGCGGGCGGGCGCGGTCGGGGGCGAGACCAGCGCCTGCGTGCGGGGCCGCACCCGCAGCGTGACCGCCTCGCCCAGGGACTGCCGGCGGTGCGCCAGACCGAACGGATCACGCCGGTCCACCCAGCAGGGCCCGATCCGGCTGACCGCCCGGACAGCCGTGTCCAGCGGCAGCACGACCTCGTGGCCGGCACCGCCGCGAAGCCGACGGACGCCCACGACAGCCGGCCGCGCCAGCGGCCCGGACAGCACCCCCGGAACAGACGGCACCCCCGGACCGGACAGCACCCCCGGAACAGGCGGTGCCCCGGGGCCGGACGGCGCCCCCGGATCGGCGGGTATCGCGGACACGCAGAGCGTGAACGGGGGCGCCGTCCACCGCGAGTGGTTCACGACGGTGACCACCAGTGCGGCCTCCTCCCCGCGGCTGACCGCTTCGGCGGTGAGCCGCAGCCCGACGCCGACCCGGGGCGGTCGAGCCACCGACACCACGGCCAGCAGCAGCGCCGCCGCACCCGCGGCGGTGAGCAGCACCAGCTCGACGTAGCGCAGCAGCGACGCCGCGGCGCCGAGCCCGACCAACGCGGCGAGCAGCCCCCAGGCCGCGGGGGTGATCTTCGGTAGCCCTGGGGTGGTGCGCGTGCCCGCGCTCATGTGGCGACGAGACGGCGCGGCGACGGAACGGTGTCCAGGACCTCCGCGACGACGTCCTCCGCGGTGACCCGACGCAGCTCGGCCTCGGGGGTCAGCACCAGCCGGTGCGCGAGCAGCGGGCCGGCGAGCACTCCGACGTCGTCCGGTGTGACGAAGGAACGTCCCGTCGAGGCCGCGCGGACCTGGGCCGCCCGCAGCAACGCGACGCTCCCCCGCGGGCTCGCGCCGAGCCGCACCACGTCGCGGCGGGACCGCGTCGCGGCGACGACCCGCACGATGTAGCGCCGCATCTCGGGGGCGACGTGCACGCCCAGCGTCCGCTCGGCGTGGGCGACGACGTCCTCGGCCCGCAGCACCGGTCGGAGGTCCTCGACCCGCCGGCCGACCTGGCGCCCCTCGAGGATCTCCAGCTCCGCGTCCAGCGTGGGGTAGCCGATGCGCAGCCGCATGAGGAACCGGTCGAGCTGCGCCTCGGGCAGCGCGTACGTCCCGTCCATGTCCACCGGGTTCTGGGTGGCGATCACCATGAACGGCGCGGGGACCGGGTAGCGGGTGCCGTCGGCGGTGACGTGGCGTTCCTCCATCACCTCAAGCAGGGCGGACTGGGTCTTCGGCGAGGCCCGGTTGATCTCGTCGCCGATGACGACGCCGGCGAAGACCGGGCCGGGACGGAACCTGAACTCGCTGGTCCGCTGGTTGAAGACGTTGGTGCCGGTGATGTCGGCGGGCAGCAGGTCGGGCGTGAACTGGATTCGGTGGCAGCCCGCGTTCACCGACGCCGCGAGGCTGCGGGCGAGCGTGGTCTTGCCCAGTCCCGGGACGTCCTCCACCAGGAGGTGGCCCTGCGCGAACAGGCAGATGGTGGCTAGTTCCACCGCGGCCCGCTTGCCGCGGATGACCTGCTCGATGTTGGCGACGACGTCCTCGAAGGCGATCGCGAACGGGATGGCCCGATCGGTGCTGACCGTCATTGACGAACCTCCGCGTGTGGTGAGGCTTCGTGTGAGCCGGGTGGATCGTGCGAGGTGTACGACGTGTGCGAGGTGCGCGGGTCGTGAGAGGCGGGCCGGCCGGTCGAGGGGGAGCGACCGGCCGGCCCGCCACGGGCAGCGGGGGGAGCTGCCCGGAAACGGAACGGCCCCCGGCGCGCCTCCCACGGCCAGGCCGCCAGTGCCCACCGACACCGCCGGCCAGCACCACCAGGCGGTGTCGCTGGCGACCGTCACCGCAGCGTCGCTGCCACGGAGCCGAACCGTTCCGATGCGATAGACGACGGAGTCTCCCGATTCGTTGTCCCCGGTCCGGAAAATGTTGTCGAACCCGTGGTGAGGGGCACGCCGCCCACGCGTGCCGGGGGCGACCCCACCGGCCCGAGACATCACCCCGGGACGCCAGATGTGACGCTCCGACCAAGATGGGTCGCAACCAGTCGGCGCAGTAGCGCGTCAGACCTGTCGACGGACCACGACGGAAGGCCGGGAGCCCGCGGGGGCAGCCGCGGGCCCCTTCCGTATCACGACACACGGACCACATATGCCCACTTGATGTTGAGCTGCATTGTGTTCTCTTTGTTGTGTATGGGGTCCGTCACCGGCTTCCGCCCGGCTTTCCCTCCGGCCGGGCGGAAGCCCCCGGTGACCCGGCCCGCCGCGTCGCCGGGCCCATCTGATGGCTCCTGGCGTCTGGGGAGGTCGGACGATTCTCGGCATCTGGCGTCAACCGCCACCAGGACTGCCCGCACCGAGGCCCTCCGGGCTCGGCCCACGCCGTCTCGGCGCACGAGGTCCAGGCGCACGAAAGGCCGACGCACGAAAGGTCGACGCACGAAAGGTCGACGTACCAAAGGTCGACATACGAAAGCTCGCCGCACGAGGGCTCGGCCGGGTGGGGCAGCTCATCCCGGCGGCTCGCGTGCTCCTCCCGGGCGCGGCCATCGTCACCGCAGCCGCGCTGATCGGCGCCGCCGGCCAGGGCACAGCTCCGGTCCGGCTCGATCTGGTGGACAACGGGACCTGGCTGACCGACTCGGCCACCGGCACGCTGATTCACCTGAGTGGCCCCGCCGGCCGGGCGAACGCCGCAGTGACCGTTCCCGGCACGGCCGGCCGTGACCTGACTGTCACCTCGACCACCCACAAGATCGTCGTCGTCGATCCGAGCGCCGGTCAGATGTTCCTGGTCGACCCGGCACGCCTGGCCACTGTCGGCTCGGCGGCTCTCCGGCCCGGCGTGGCGATCACCTCGGCGTCCGGGATCACCTACGCGGTCGAGGCCGGAGCCGGGCGGGTCCAGCCGCTGTCCGCGGACGACCTGTCGCCCATCGGTACGGCCCTCGACCTCCCGTCGCCGCTCGGCGCGGCGGCCCAGAGCGACGACGGCACCCTGTGGGTGCCGCTGCGCTCCACCGGAACCGTCGTGGCGGTGCGTGACGGTGTCGCCGCGCCGGTCGCCGGCCCGGTCGCACCGCCCGGAAACGCCATCGACGTGGTGCTGGCCGGCGGGCGCCCGGTCGTCGTCGACAGCACCGCGCGCAGCCTGACGACGCTCGGCGGCCCGGGCGCCCCCGGCGAGTCGGGAGCCAGAGCCGGAGCGCGTACGGTCCTGCCCCTGTCTGAGACACCGGCTCCGGCCGGCCCGGAGCTGCTCGTCGCCCGCCGGACGGAGAGGGGCGTCGTCGGTCTGCTCGACCCGGTGGCCCGTCGGCTTTACCTGGTGGATGTCGATCACGGCACGGTGGCGATGTCGGAGCTCCCCGGCCGGGATCAAGGGCAGGGGCAGGGGCAGAGGCAGCCCGGCGTACCCGTGGTCCAGGCGGGCCATGCCTATGTGCCGGAATCCGCGCTTGGCGTCGTGCTCGACTACGACCTCGCCCACGGCACGTTCGGTGCTCCCATACCGGTCGCCGCGGCCGACGGGCACGCACGGATCACGGTGACCGTCGACGACGGCCAGGTGTGGATCAATGACACCGCCGGGCCCAACGCCGTCCTGATCAATGATCGTGGCCGGACTCCGATCAGCAAGCAGCCGCCGGATCTCCCCGGCCTGCCCACCGGCTCGGCCCAGCCGCTGCCTGCGGCCCCACCGCTGCCCAGGCCGCAGCAGCCGCGCCCCGACGGCGCCGCCCACGGCCAGGGCGCGGCACGGCCCACGCCGGCAGCGACGACGACCCGCACCCCGACCGCCGCCACGTCCGGTCCGGGCACCGGCACCCGGACCGGTACCGAGGCGGAGCACGATCAGACCACGTCCGAACCGACACGCACGCCGACCACCCCGCCGCCGCGGACACCGTCGCCTCCTCCGGTGACGACACCGCCGGTGACCACCCCGCCTCCGTCACCCACCACCGGCCCATCCGCCAGCCCGGACGGGCTCCCGATCGTGTGATCCGGCCGGGATGGTCGTCAACCAGCGAAGTCGATCACCAGGCGGTCGGGGTTCGTCAGCTCGAGGACCCGGAAGCCCGCCCGGGTGTTCAGGCCGGCGCCGACGTGCACGTAGCCCTCGAAGTCCCCGGCGAGCACGTAACTGGTCAGTACGGGTAGCCCGCCCCCCGTTCCGGGGGTGGTCAGCGTCGTCACACCGGCGTCGTCATGAGCCGCGGCGGGGGTCACCACGACCTCGAACATGACCGCACCCTCCAACGGCAGGGGCGCCCCGGAACCCGGACGGACCACCTCGTCGACGTAACCGGCGGTGTAACCGGGAAGACCTCCGCGAAACTCCAGCACCAGCCGGTCGAATCCCGCACCGCCCACCGTGTTGTGGGCCCCCCGAAGGGCGACCAGTCGTGCGGACGGCGCGAGCTGGCGCTGCGCGCTGACCGCACCGGCACCCCAGCTGGACGGCGGGCTCGAGACCACCGCGCCGACCCCGGTGCCGGTGCCGGTGCCGGTGCCGGTGCCGGCGCTGGCGCTGGCACTGGCCGCGGGGACCGAACCGCCCCGCGGGCTTGACCCGTCACCGCAGGCCACGACTCCGGCGCAGAGCAGGATCGAGAGGGTGGCGGCGCCGGTCGTCCGCGGCCGGTGGATGGGCCAGGCGCGGCGGCGGACGACAGATCGCTGCATGGGAGCCTCCGAGACGATGAGCGGATCAGCGGGAACAAGGCGATATCCGCAGTCTGAGCCGCGCGCCGTGAAAAGCAATGCCGCTTCGGGCGGCGGAAGCGGGACGCGCGGTAGGGTTCGCGCCGCGGGCCGGGTTAGCCGGTCGGAATGCCGTGGCCGGATATCCCTTCACCGTGCCCGGCCGGGCACGGGACGATGTCCGTACGACGGGGTCCAACGGCTAACGGCAGCCGTCGGGCGGAAACCGACGAGAGGGAATGCCGATGCTGCGCGATGCGCCAGAACCACGGTCGAGGCCCCGCGAGGCGGGGATGCGTCCGAGGCGGACCATGCGGGCGGTGCCTCTGACGGCCGCCTTGGCCGGTGTCGTGACGGCCGGTCTGCTCACGGCGTGCGGCGGCGGTTCCGGTACCGCTGTCGACCCGGCCGAAAGCCTGCGCCCGACCGCGCGGGCGGCCACCGCGAGCGTTGACGACGTGAACGGGGCGAAGGCCTCCGCCGAGTGCGCGGCGTCCGTGAAGACCCTGCGGATGTACGCGGTCGGTTCGCTCAACGACGCGGCGAAGTCCGGCAAGGCCTACATGGAGGCCGCCCATCCAGGGCTCACCGTGGAGCTTTCCGCCGACGCGACCGGCTATCCGGAGCTGGTGGCGCAGCTCAGCGCCGACCGCGCGGCCGGTCGCCCCGCGGACGTCGCCGTCGCCGGCTTCGACCTGCTGCCCACGTTCGCCGACGAGCTCGGCGCCCAGCCGCTCTCACCGAAGCTGCTGCGAGCCTCCTACGACCAGCGTTTCCTGCACCTGGGTGAGTACGACGGCAAGCTGGTCGCCATCCCGCAGCAGGTTTCGATGCTCGCCCTCGTCTACAACGCGGACGCCCTGAAAAAGGCCGGGGTCGATCCCGCGACCCTCAAGACGACCGCGGGTGTGCTCGCGGCCGCCGAGAAGATCAAGAAGTCGGGTCAGTCGATCCAGCCGATCGACCTGCCGACCCAGGGTTTCGGCCAGTGGTATCTGAGCACGCTGGCCAGTTCCAAGGGCACCCCGGTGCAGAAGGCTGACGGTCAGCCTGATCTGACGACCCCCGCGGCCCGTGAGGCCGCCACCTTCCTCGCCAAGGTGGGCACCTACGGACCACAGTCTGGCGACGCGACCAGGGAGGGCCTGCTGCGGTTCGGCATTCGCCGGGAAACCGCGATCAGCGCGGTCACCCTGCCCTCGATCTCCGGCGGGCTGAAGTACATCCACGATCAGGGTGCCGCCGGCTTCGAGGTCGGGGTCATGCCCTTCCCGACGCTTCCGGGCGGCACCATCCGCCCGGTCTCCGGGGGTAACGGCCTGGCGATTCTGTCGACGGACCGCTGCCAGCGGGAGATGGCCACCGAGCTGGTCGTCGCGCTGCTCTCCCCCGATGTGATCAAGGCGGGCACGGAGGCCTTCAGCTTCTTCCCGGTCGACAACACCGCCCGGACGCAGCTCGCGTCCTTCTACCAGGAGTACCCCGAGCTGACCCAGTTCGACGCGATCATTCCGTCGCTCGTCCAGGCCCCGCAGTGGGGTGGCACCCGCGGCGGCGAGGTCCATGACGCGATCAACGACGAGGTCGTGGCGATCATGACCGGCGCCGACCCGAACTCCACGCTGGCCGGCGCACAACGAAAGGTCACGGAGCTGGTGCGCTGACCCCCGAGCCGGCCGGCTCGGATCGACCGAACCGGCCGGCTCTGGTCGACCGGATGAAGGGATGAGGACCTTTTCGCCGGGGAGCCTGGACACAAGATCGCGGTGCGCGACCGGCTCTTGCCGACAAGAGTGCTCGGATTCTCGCCTGGGGGCAGCCCGCGGGGCGGTTGGCCGGGTTGCGAGTCCGCAAAATCTGTGGATTTTCGTCGTTCTTACGACCAGGATCCTCAGATCCTGGTCCCGAGCAACGGCAACGGCGGCAGCAGCAGGCCGGGGCTCGGGAGCCTCCGCCTTGGGCGGGTCCTCAGCCGATCGAGCGGACCGGGTCGCTGCCGTCCCAGTTCTCGGCCGCCGCGCGGACGAGACCGGCCATGCCCTCGGTGGCGGGATTGAGCTCCATGATCTCGATGATGGTCGCCGGACCCGCCGGCGGTTCGACGTAGGCGAAGCGGGTTCCCCCGTCGCCGCCGCCCGACCACACGACCGGCAGGCCGGCGGCCGTCACCGCGCTCATGGTCGCGTCGAAGTCCGGCGCCCAGAAGGCGAGCTGGTGGTAGCCTTCGCGCCCGGACTCGAGGAACTCGGTGTAGATGCTGGGCTCGTCGCCGTGCTGCGCAATCAGTTCGAGCTGCAGGTCACCACTGTTCGCGAACGCCACCGACACCGTCACCTCGCATTCCTGGCCGCGGTAAAGGCCGACCTGGGGACGCTCGCGCAGCACGTACCACGGGCCGATCCCCAGGCTCAACCAGGCGGCGATCGTGGCGTCGAGATCGCGCACGACGTACCCGTTCTGACGGACCACTCCCGGCAGGATGTTCGGATTGATCGAGATGGGCAGACCAGCGACCGGCACGGCGATGCTCCCAGGGTGCGAGGGGCTCCAGGTGCGACCCGAGCGGACGTCGGCGCGCTGTCCGGGCGTCCGGCCGGCCGCCGCTCAACGCTAATCCGGCAATTGAAATCGAGTCAACATTCTCGGACAGCGTTAGAATCGCGCGATGACCGCCGGAGGAGCCAGCACAGGTGCTGACCGTGGTCAGCGGCGCGCGTCCTACCAGCAGGCTCGATCACGCGAGACCAAGCGCGTGCTGGTCCAGGCGGCGCTCGCGCTGTGGCGCGCCAACGGGTACGCAGAGACCACGGTCGCCGACATCTGCCGGGCGGCCGGGGTTTCCAAGGGGCTGTTCTACTTCTACTTCCCGCGCAAGGAGGACCTGCTTTTCGAGATCAGCATGCAGTCCACCGACGCGGCCAGGGACACGGCGCGGGAGCTGTCCCACGGCCCCTACGAGATCTCAGCGGTCGTCACCGCGACGCTGAGCTCACTCGAGCGGTCGATGCGCCGGAACCCACCCGAACTGATCATGGAGATGGTCCTCGAAGGCCTCCGCTACGAGTACCGAGCCCTCACCTCCGGCGAGGCGGCCTCCCGATCGACACTGATCCTCGGCGAGCTCTTCGAGCGCGCGGTGGCCGCCGGCGAGCTGCCCCCACATGTCGACGCGGCACGGCTGGCACGGCTGGCGCAGTCCCTGATCAGCGAGGGTGCTCGCCACTGGGCCGCCGGCGCGTACGCCGGCAGCTCGTTCACCGAGGTCGTCTCCGCGGACATCGCCGTGCTTATTGCCGGATTCCGGCAACTGCCGCCAGCCAAGCACGTGGCGCCGGCCGACCACCTCGCCCAGGCCGACCATCTGGCGCAGGCCGACTGAGCCCCGCCCAACCCCTGGCCACGGCGGACGCCACCGCGGACGGCATCGCCCGACACGAGTTGATGTCGGGCGATGCCGTCCGCGGTGGACTCCAACAAGCCGTAACAGGTCAGACCAGGCCGAGCCGGAGAGGGTCCGGGTCAGGCCTCGCGGGCGCCGCTGTCGCCACGCGGGTAGGGCGGGGCGGGAACCGGATGCCGCGACAGGACCAGGCAGGTTCGCGTCAGGAAGACGGGCGTCCGGACCTTCGCGGGCGGACGGATCACCCGGCCCGCCTGGCCGCCCGCCTGGCCGCCCGCCTGGGCGCCCGGTCGGCCGCCGCGCAGGGACAGCGGCCTTCCGGCGCATCGCCCGACCGGGCTGGACCCCGAGCCGCTCATGCCGCGGATCCGAAGGCCATCAGACCGAGCATCCCGAAGGCGAGCGCGATCGTCATCAGGCTGGCCGTGGTGGCGAGCAGCGCGGACCTGCGGTCGGCGGCGTCCCGGAGCACAGGAGGCGCCGGGCGGCAGGCCCGGTCCGCGACCTGGGCGCGAAACGCCCGGTAGGCCCGGTCGGCCTGCCGGCTGCGGACGGGCCCGGCTGCCCGCCGCCGCGCGCTGTGCCGGCCGCTCACGCGGCACCCAGCTCAGGCCGCGGCCGCGGAGCACGGGATCCGGAGAACCCGCCCCTCACCCACCGCCACAGTTGCCCGTCTGTTGATGTGTTGTTCCTGGCTGCACGACACGGCGGGACAGCCACCACGCCAGCCCTGGCATCTCCGCCAGCACCCTGCCCATCCATCAAGGCCGCCTACCTCCCTGTTGTGCCGGGGCCCACACCCGCTGGCCCGCGACGCTCTGGCCGCCCCCTCCCCCGAACGGGGCGCCGGCGGCGTCCGGAAGGTGCCGGGAACACCAACACCGTCACCACCAGCCCCCGTTCGGGGTAGTGGAAACGTAGAGCTTTCCCCGTTTTCGGGTGGGACGTCTGACAGTCGGGCATGAAAGGTAGCCGCCGTGTTACGGCCAGATACCAGCCGGCGACGGGCCTCGGACGGCCGATTGCGGGGCATGCTGCCGCTTCAGGCGGATTCCCATGATCCACCACGAGATGTGTCGGCAACACGGGTAACCGCCACCACACCACCCACAACAGCCCAGCGGCCCGACAGCCGCCCGCCCGCCGGCCACCGACAGCGGCCGGCCGGACGGACGCCCGGACGGCTCGCACCCGGGCTCACCCTCCGGCCGCCTTTCGGCTCAACCTCGGCCGGGTAGCGCGCCGGTGTGGACCTCACGACGGTCTCGCTGGTGGGACTGATCGCGCTCGCGCTGCTGTTCGACTACACCAACGGCTTCCACGACGCGGCGAACGCGATCTCGACCGTGGTCGCGACGCGGGTGCTGCCGCCACGCTGGGCGGTCGCCTGGGCCGCGATGTTCAACCTGATCGCCTTCACGATCTTCGGCACCCTGGTCGCGAACACCGTCGCGGCAACCGTGAAGGAGCCGTACGTCAACCTCGCCGTGATCTTCGCGGCGCTGCTGGGGGCGATCACCTGGAACTACCTGTCCTGGTACGCCGGCGTCCCGACGTCGTCGTCACACGCGCTCGTCGGTGGCCTGGTGGGAGCCGGGCTGGCCGCCGCCGGCACCGACGCGATCCGGACGTCCAGCCTGCAGAAGACCGTGCTGTTCGTGGTCATCTCACCGATCGCGGGCCTGGTCGTCGGATACCTGTTGATGGCCCTGATGCGCCTGGTCCTCGCCCGGCGCGACGCCGCCCGCACCGAACGCGGATTCCGGGTCGCGCAGCTGGCGTCATCGGCGGCGGTCTCGCTCGGGCACGGCGGCAACGACGCGCAGAAGACGATGGGCGTGATCGCCGCGACGCTCGTCGCCACCGGTCACCTCGAGGGCGGCGATCATCTCGACATCCCGCTGTGGGTGGTGCTCTCGGCGCATGTGGCGATCGCCGCCGGCACCCTGTCCGGCGGCTGGCGGCTGGTCCGCACGATGGGCATGAGCATCACCGAGCTGCGCCCCGTCAGCGGGTTCGCGGCAGAGACGTCCGCGGCGGCGACCATCTTCGCCTCGACCGCGGTCGGTGCCCCGGTCTCGACCACCCACACCGTGGCCGGCGCCATCACCGGGGTCGGCAGCGCAAACGGGGGCGCGCCGGTGAACTGGTCGGTGTTCGGCCGGCTCGCCATCGCCTGGATCGTCACGATCCCGTTCTCGGCCGGCTGCGCGGCGGCCGTGTACGCCCTGACGACGATCCCGGTGCACCCGCTCGCGATCGGACTCGTCACCGCCCTGCTGCTGGCCCTGCTCGGCGCGCTCTGGCTCGCCCTGCGCAACGCGCCGCGGGCGTCCGACATCAGCGCCGAGCTCGCCGCCGGCCCGGGCGGCGAGACGGCCGTGCCGGTGCGACCCGGAGCCGGTTCGGTGATCGTCTACGGGCATGAAGGGGTCCGCGAGGAGGGCCGGAGCGCCTCCTCGCGGAGTACCGGCCGCGGCCCTCCGCTGTGAGCGATCGCGGCGCGGTGGATCAGGAGGCGGTCGGCGAGGGCACCGCTGCCGGGGCCGACGGAGACGGAGACGCGGCCGAGGCCGGGGCCACCGGGATGTCGGTCAGGGTCGCATAGCCCGCGTTGAACGCCGGCACCTCCTCGGCCGGCTCCGCGGTCGAGGCGCAGTCCTGCTTGGCGAGCGCGCCGCCGAGGTCCGGCAGGCTCGCCTGGGTGGGCAGCTGCTTGAGGCCACGGACCTTACCGCCGGCGGCGCAGTTCGGGATGTTGAGGTTCGCGACGCTCTCCTGCGTACGCGCGGACGCCTTCGGGTCGGCGAACTCCGCCCGGTGCTTGGTGATCCACTCGACCACGAGTGTCGCGCCGGCGCTGTAGTCGAAGGTGTCCCCGAACCCCATGCTCGACGCGATGGCCGGGATGCCTCGGGACGCCGCGGCGCGGGCGGCACCGACGGTTCCGGAGAGATCGACCACCGGACCCAGGTTCTGCCCCTGGTTGACGCCGGAGACGACGACATCCGGCTTGAGCCCGAGGACATCCAACGCCACCAGGACGGAGTCCGCGGGGTACCCGTCGACGGCCGTCGCGGGGACACCGCTGGCGGTGGTGGCGTCATGATGCGCGGGCGTCGGCTGGGTGGTTTTGCCACCGGTGCCGGACTGGTTGGCGGCCGGTGCGACGACGGTCACGTTCACTGCGGGCATCGCCTTCAGGCCCTTGACGACCGCGTCGATCCCGGGTGCGCCGACCCCGTCGTCGTTGGTCACCAGGATGTCGATGGGCGCGGGGCCGGTCGGGCTCGCACTGGTCGTGGCGGCCTCGGTCACCGGCGAGCCATCGGCTTTCTCGTCGCCGCCACAGCCGGCGGCGCCGGCGACCAGTGCCGCGAGCAGCACCACCGCAGCCTGCCGGCGCCCGCAGGTCGCCCTCAAGTCCCCACCCCACCGACCAGCACCCAGCACTGTGTTCCCCTTCGGTAACCGCGAACGTCAGTAGTCGCGAACGATGTCAACGCGAACGTGACCCCGCCGCCCCGCGCCGGCTCGGGCGAGCCCGTACATGCCCCTCCACCTGCGACGTTCGAGAGTATGGCCACACTTTTCGACTGAGTCACCCGATTCGACGGGATGGCGGCGGGTGGACGGTCGCCGTTCATCGTGCCGCCTCACGCTGTTGGCTACGTCGACGCCCTCGGGACGTCCGGGAGACCACCCAGATGGGGGACGACGGCGCCCGCACCCACATGTCCAGTCACCGATCCCGCAACGAGGCGGTCCGCTGGCCACTGGTCGACCGCCGCAGGTCGCGGGCGGGATGACAGCTCCCCCGTCGGCGACATCCGTCGCGGCCGATCACCGCCGCCAGGAACGGTCATCCGTGCACGGGGCACCAACGATCGGTGCCGTAGCCTCTAGTCAGCCTTTGCCACCGAGCCCGGTGATAGTTCCGGGTAGGCCGGCACCGGCCATCACGGTGAGGATGAGATGGACGAATTTTCTTTTCGCGACGGCACCTTGTGGTGCGAACAGACGCCGTTGCGCGAGGTTGCCGAGAAATTCGGTACTCCTACGTATGTCTACTCGGCCTCGACGCTCGTCGACCACTACGTCCGGTTCGCCAAGGCCTTCGAGTCGATCGATCCACTCATCTGTTTCTCCGCCAAGGCGCTGAGCAATGTGCACCTGCTCCGCATCCTCGGCGACCAGGGCGCCGGGATCGACACGGTCAGCGGCGGCGAGCTGCACCGGGCCCTGCTCGCCGGCGTCGACCCCGAGCGCATCGTCCTGGCCGGCGTGGGCAAGTCGGCCGACGAGCTGCGCGAGGCGGTGCGGCGTGACATCCGCTGCATCAACGTGGAGTCCGAGGAGGAGGTCGCGCTCCTGGCCCGCATCGCGCGGGAGGAGGGCGGACGTCCCCGGCTGGCCATCCGGGTCAACCCCGACATCGCCCCTGACCTGCGCACCCCGGCCCGGACGACCACCGCGGTCCGGGGCGTCAAGTTCGGGGTGGACATCGAGCGGGCCGCGGCCCTGTTCAGCCGCGCGGCCGGCGACGGTTTCCTGCGGCCCGAGGGCATCCACGTCCACATCGGCAGCCCCATCTTCGACCCGCAGGTATACGCGATGGCGATCGAGCGGGTGCTGGCCCTGGTCGCCGACATCGAGGCCGCCGGGAACCCGGTCACCACGATCAACCTCGGTGGCGGCTTCCCCGCCGAGTACACCGAGGGCAGCGCTCCGGGCTGGGATGAGTTCGCCGACGCCATCTGCCCCCGGCTGGAGGGCTTCGTCCACCGCGGCGGACAGATCATCTTCGAGCCGGGCCGCACAATCGCGGCCAACGCGGGTGTCCTGCTCGCCGCCGTCCGTTACCGCAAGCAGGCCGGCGAGCGGGAGCTCGTCGTGATCGACGCGGGTATGACGCACATCGCCCGGGCCGCAATGTATGACAGCTATCACTTCATGTGGCCGGTAAGCCCGGTAAACGGGGCGATTCCCAGGTCCCGCGACCAGAAATCCGTCGACGATCTCGTCGCGTATGACGTGGTCGGCCCGATCTGCGAGTCGAGCGATTATCTGGCGAAAGGCCGGGCGCTGCCGGCAATGGTGGCCGGCGATCTCGTCGCGATCTTCACGGCCGGTGCCTACGGAATGACGATGACGAGCAACTACAACAGCCAGCTCCGGCCGGCCGAGGTCCTCGTCCGGGGCGCGGAGGCGAAACTGGTGCGGCGGCGCGAGACCTACGACGACCTGGTGGCACTCGAGTTCCCTGACGACACCCCGCCGTCCCTGCCCTCCTAGCCCTCGCGGCCTAGCCCGCGAGGTCTGTCTGACCCGGGTGGGCCGGGCAGCCACCTGATCAGCCGGTGGCCTCCGACGCCGGGGCGGAGTCCGGCTCCGCCCCGGAATGGGTGTGCAGCCAGCGGAGCATCCGCCCCCAGGCGTCACGCGCCGCGGCCGGGTCGTGGGTCGCCGGGCGCTCCGGGGTGTGGAACGCGTGCTGGGCGCCCGGATAGCTCACCAGCTCGGTGGGGACGTGAGCCTTCCGGGTCGCCGCCCGCAGGGAACCGATCTCGCCGAGAGTGACCCAGGTGTCGTTCTCCCCGTACAGGCCCAGCCAGGGGGTGCGCAGCTCGCCCGCGACCGCGAGCAGCGGCGGTGCGTCGGCCCAGTAGGGCTCGCTGACCGCCCCGCCGTAGAACGACACCGCCGCCGCGAGGCGGTGCCGCGCCGCAGCCAGGAATGCGGCCGTGCCGCCCATGCAGAACCCGATGACCGCTGTCGCCGCCCGCGCGATCCCGGCCTCGGCCAGCCAGGTCAGCCCGGCCTCGATGTCCTCGTCGAGACCGCGCGCCGTCAGCGTGCGCATCCGCGCCGCACCCTCGGCCAGCGGCACCTCCGTGACACCGTCGCGGTGATAGATGTGCGGAGCGAGCGCGAGCCATCCCAGGTCACGGAGCTGCTCACAGACCGAGAGCACATAGCCGGTGACGCCCCGGGCATCCCCCACCACGATGACCCCGCCGTGCGGCGTCACCCCGGCGGCGGGGGCCGCCACGCTCAACGGCACGAACCCGACACGAACCGTCTTCACCGCCACACCGGACATCATTCACGGCCTCGGACATCACGCGACACCGACCCGGTCGACCAGTAGGGCTCAGGCATGCCCGCACATTGCCGGTCAGATCGGTTAGTTCCGACAGGTCGATTAGATCAGACAGATAGAACAGGTCGGACAGATCGGACAGACTGGAACCAAGCGCGCCTGTTCCGTGCCGCCGGCGGGTGAATCCGGGCAGCCAGGCCGAAGGGCTCGGTGGCCCGGATCCGCCAGCGACCGCAGCGCGAAGCCGCAGCGCGAAGCCGCAGCGCGAAGCCGCAGCGCGAAGCCGCAGCGCGAAGCCGCAGCGCGAAGCCGCAGCGCGAAGCCGCAGCGCGAAGCCGCAGCGCGAAGCCGCAGCGCGAAGCCGCAGCGCGAAGCCGCAGCGCGAAGCCGCAGCGCGAAGCCGCAGCGCGAAGCCGCAGCGCGAAGCCGCAGCGCGAAGCCGCAGCGCGAAGCCGCAGCGCGAAGCCGCAGCGCGAAGCCGCAGCGCGAAGCCGCAGCGCGAAGCCGCAGCGCGAAGCCGCAGCGCGAAGCCGCAGCGCGAAGCCGC
>NZ_ADGX01000040.1 GCF_000177675.1 Parafrankia sp. EUN1f | reverse complement strand
AACGGCGACGTGGCGGGTCAGCCGCCGGTGTACGTGCTCAACTCCGACACGGACTTCCTGCGCGCCTCGGGAGAGGCCTATGCCGCGCAGCTCGCCACGGCCAGCGTCCCGGTCCGCGTCGAGTTCGAGCCGGGTTCCCTCCACGGGCATCTGAACGAGCCGTTCACAGCGGCCGCCGAACGCAGCCTGGACCGGATGACGGCCTGGCTGACCTCCGCACTGACCTCCGCGAAGGGAAGCTCAGCACCGTGAACGTGAATCCGATCCTGCCCGGATTCCACCCGGACCCGACGATCTGCCGGGTCGGCGACGACTACTACCTCGCCACGTCCAGCTTCGAGTACTTCCCGGGCGTGCCGATCTTCCACAGCACGAACCTGACCGACTGGGACCAGATCGGCAATGTGCTCACCCGCCGCACCCAGCTGAACGTGTCAGCCGGTCTGGCCGGCGCGAACGCGGGCATCTTCGCGCCGACACTGCGCCACCGTGACGGCCGGTTCTGGCTGGTCACCACCAACCGGGCCGATGTCCGCAAGGGCCAACTGATCGTCCATACCGATGACCCCGCCGGAGCCTGGAGCGAGCCGGCCTATGCCGGCGGGGCGATCGGCATCGACCCCGACCTGGCCTGGGACCTCGACGGGACCTGCTACCTGAGCTGGACCCGGCCGGACGCGGGCATCAGCCAGGCGGCCGTCGATCCCGAGAGCGGGAAGCTCCTGACCCAGCCGCGGGCGTTGTGGCGCGGGACCGGCCTCGCGCATCCCGAAGGCCCGCACCTGTACCACCGCGACGGCTGGTGGTACCTGGTCATCGCCGAGGGCGGCACGGAACGAGGGCATGCCGTCACGGTGGCACGGTCCCGCGCGATCACCGGCCCGTTCGCCGGCAACCCCGGCAATCCCGTCCTGACCCGGGCCGGCACCGACCACCCCGTCCAGAACACCGGCCACGCGGATCTGGTCGAGCTCGCCGACGGGTCCTGGGCCATGGTCCATCTCGGGGTCCGCCCCCGCGGCGTCACACCGCAGTTCCACGTCAACGGGCGCGAGACCTTCCTCGCCGGAGTCGACTGGGTCGACGGCTGGCCCACCGTGGTCGAGGACCGGTTCGCACCCGCGCCGGCGGCGACCTCCTTCGACGACGACTTCTCGGCCTCGTCCCTGCATCCCCGCTGGGTCTCCCCCGGCACCGACCCCGCCACCTTCGCCCGCCACCGCGTCCAGGGCGGGATCACCCTCTCGGCCGGCCGTGCGGCCGGTGCACACGAGCCGCGGCACCTGCTCGCGGTACGCGCCCGAGACGCACACTGGCAGGCCACCGCCGTCGTGCCCGACGGGGACGCAAGCCTGACCGTGCGTGTGGACGACGCCCACTGGGCGGCGCTCGAGCGGCAGGGCCGGACTCTGCGCGTCCGGGCGGTGATCGGCCCGCTCGACCAGACCCTCGCGGTGCGCGACGAGATCGCGGCCGAGCATCCCCTGGCCGTCCGCGCCGTCGCGCACCCCGAAGGCCCGGGGCTCAGCCATGGCCCCGACCTGCTGGAGTTCGGCCAGGTCCGGGACGGCGTCTTCGAGGTCCTCACCGCCGTCGACGGCCGGTACCTGTCCACCGAGGTCGCCGGCGGCTTCACCGGACGGGTCATCGGTGTCGAGGCGTTGGGCACCGACGCCACGCTGACCCGTTTCACCTACCTGCCAGCCGCAGCGAGCTGACGCGGCCATCGGGCCGCGGCCGCCATCGCGCCGCGGCGGCACAGCCCACAGACCCAGACCGCTCGCGCGGATCAGACCCACGCACCCAGGTTGAAGTGGAAGGTTCGATGGCATCGCCCTGGAAGGCCAGCTTCATCGCGCAGGCGGGCACCTCGGCCGACGGCCGGCCCGCGCCGTACCTGCGGCGGGACTTCACCGTCGGCGGTGGACTGCGGTCAGCGACCCTGCATGTCACCGCCCTCGGCCTGATCGAGGCGCACCTGAACGGCAGCCGCGTCGGTGACGAGGTCCTCGCCCCCGGCTGGACGTCCTACACGCACCGACTCGTCGTCAGCAGGCATGAGGTCACCGACCTGCTGGTCCCGGGGGCGAACACGATCGGCGCGATTCTCGGCGAAGGCTGGGCGGTGGGGCGGCTGACCTGGGAGAAAGAGCAGCGGGCGGTGTGGGCCGACCGGCCCGCGGCCTTCCTGCAGCTCGAACTCGACTACGGCGACCACGTCGAGGTGATCGGCAGCGACGCCTCCTGGCGTGTCGGTACCGGCGCGATCCTCGCCGACAGCCTCTACGACGGCGAGACCTGTGACGCCCGGCTGCACCCGGCGGGCTGGTGCGAGCCCGGCTTCGACGACGCCGCCTGGTCCGCCGTCGAGATCGTCGACCGCGGGCTCGACACCCTCGTCGCCGGCGAGGCTCCGCCGATCCGGCGGATCGAGGAGCTGACGCCGGTGGAGATCCTGACGACGCCCGCCGGGCGGACGGTCGTCGACTTCGGGCAGAACCTGACGGGCTGGGTCCGTCTCACCGTCCGCGGTGACGCCGGCACGACGGTCATCCTGCGCCACGCCGAGACGCTCATCGACGGCGAGGCCGACTTCCGCACCAACCGGACCGCGCTGGCGACCGACCGCTACACCCTGAACGGTGACCCCGCCGGGGAGACGTGGGAGCCGCGGTTCACCTTCCACGGCTTCCGTTATGTGGACGTGGACGGCTGGCCGGGCGAGCTCACCGCCGACGCGCTGGTGGCCGTCGTCGTCCACAGCGACGTGCGCCGCACCGGCTGGTTCGAGACGTCGAACGAGCTCGTCAACCAGCTGCACCGCAACGTCGTCTGGTCACTGCGCGGCAACATCGTCGGCGTGCCGAGCGACTGCCCGCAGCGCGACGAGCGCCTCGGCTGGACCGGTGACCTGAACGCCTTCGCCCCCACCGCCGCCTTCCTCTACGACGTGCGCGCCCTGCTGGGCTCCTGGCTGGCCGACCTCGCCGCCGAACAGGCCGAGAAGGGCCACGTGCCGCTCGTCGTCCCGGACGTGCTCACCATGCCGATCACCACGCCGACCGCACTGTGGGCGGATGTCGCGGTGAGCCTGCCGTGGGCGCTCTACCAGGAGTACGGAGACCCGGCGGTTCTTGCCCGCCAGTACCCGTCCATGACGGCGTTCATGGACGGTGTCGAGGCGATGCTCGACGAACGGGGGCTGTGGAACAGCGGCTTCCAGTTCGGCGACTGGCTGGACCCCGACGCTCCGGCGAAGAACCCTGCCGGCGGAAAGACCGACGCCTACTACGTCGCCACCGCCTACCTGTGCAGGACCACCGGCGAGCTGGCGCGCACCGCCCGGGTACTGGGCCACACCGAGGATGCCACCCGGTACGAGGCACTGCACCGGCGAGTGCGCGCGGCGTTCCGCGACGAATGGGTCACGCCCGCCGGGCTCCTCGCCGCCGACACCGTCACCGCCTACGCGCTGGCCGTCTGCTTCGACCTCCTCGAACCGGCGCAGCTGACGCGGGCCGGAAGGCGCCTCACCGAGCTCGTCGCCAAGGCCGGGCACCGCATCACCACCGGCTTCGCCGGCACGCCGCTCGTCGCGCACGCCCTGAGCCGCACCGGCCAGCTCGACACCGCCTACCGGCTGCTCCTGCAGACCGAATGCCCGTCGTTCCTCTACCCGGTGACCCAGGGCGCGACGACGATCTGGGAACGGTGGGACGCCATCAGGCCCGACGGCTCGCTGAACGACACCGGTATGACCTCGCTCAACCACTACGCCCTCGGCGCGATCGCCGACTGGCTGCACCGCGTCGTCGGCGGTCTTGAGCCGGCCGAGCCCGGCTACCGCCGCATCCGGATCGCCCCCCAGCCCGGCGGCGGGCTCACCCACGCCACCGTCACCCACGACACCCCGCTCGGGCGCGTCCGCGTCCACTGGCGGCACGACCCGGCCGTCTGCCTTGCCGTCGAGGTCACCGTTCCCGCGGGCGCCGTCGCCGAGGTCGTCCTCCCCCACCATCCGGACGGGCTGACGGCACAGGTGGGCGCGGGCGACCACCACTGGGAGTACGACGTCCCGGCCGCCGATCAGAGTCTCCCCGACTACACCCTCGACACGCCGCTGAGCGTCATCTTCCGTGACACGGCCACCTGGGCCGCGGTGCGCGCCGTCCTGCGGGGGCACCTGCCGCAGTTCGGCGACGCGGACACCGGTACCGAACCCTCCCTGCCGAACCTGCGCACGCTGCTGGGCTACTTCCCTGACAAGGCGGCAGCCATCGAGGACGACCTGGCCGCCGTCCTCCAGCCCTGACGTTCAGACAGCGCCGGCAGTCGCGTCGGCGGCGGCCAGGGCCGCCGCCGCGCGGTACCTCTCCCTGACCTCGGGACGCGGCGATGCGGTGTGGGTGGCGGCGTCCACCGCCGGCCAGGCCGGCTGACAGCCGAGCAGCACCGCGGCGGCCTGGCGGGCGGCGCCGTCCGCGACGTACTCACCGGGCGCCGGGGTGGCGACGGGGACGCCGAGAACCTCGGGCGCCAGCGTGCGGACCGCCCGCGAGCGCGCGCCGCCACCGACCATCGTCACCCGCCCCACGTCGACACTCCGCGCCCGCAGGACGTCGACGCACTCGGCCATCAGGCACAGCAGGCCCTCGACGGACGCGCGGGCGAGGTTCTCCCGGGTTGTCGAGGCGAGGGAGAGGCCGTGGAGCGAGCCGGTGGCGGTGGGCAGGTTCGGGGTGCGTTCCCCTTCGAGGTAGGGCACCAGCACCAGCCCGCCCGCACCCGGCTCGGCGCGCAGGGCGAGGGCGTCGAACGTGTCGCGGTCGACGTCGAGGAGCCGGCGGGTCACGTCGAGGACGCGGCTGGCGTTGAGAGTGCAGGCCAGCGGGAGATGGTGGCCGGTGGCGTCGGCGAAACCGGCCACCGCGCCGGAGGCGTCCCGGGTGCCGACCCGCGACACCGCCGCGACCACGCCCGAGGTGCCGAGCGACAGCAGGCACTCACCCGGCCGCAGGCCCAGGCCCAGGGCCGCGCCCGCGTTGTCGCCGCAGCCGGGGCCCAGCAGCAGATGCCCGAGCCCGGCGCCGGGGTCGCCGCGGCCCACCGCCTCGCCGGGCGCCGCGACCTCGGGAAGGCGAATCCGCGCCGCTTCGCCGGATGTCCGCCGCAGCGCGAGCGCGAGCAGGTCGCGACGGTAGCCGCCGGCCGAGACCGGACGGCCGCCGGAGGCGTCAGCGGCACCACCGAAGGTGTCAGCGGCACCGGCGGCGTCGGCGGCAGTGCCGATGGCGTCGTAGTAGCCGGTGCCGGAGGCGTCGGAGCGGTCGGTGCGCAGCGTGTCGAGCGAGCGTGCACCGGACAGGCGCCAGGTGAGCCAGTCGTGGGGCAGGGCGATCGCGGCGATGCGGGCGGCAGAGTCCGGCTCGTGGTCGGCGAGCCAGCGCAGCTTGGTCACGGTGAACGAAGCGACCGGAACCGAGCCCACCGCGCCGGCCCAGGCGGCGGCGCCCGCAGCGGGGTCGCCGCCGCCGAGGTCGGCGACGAGGTCACGGGCCGCCCGGGCCGAACGGGTGTCGTTCCACAGCAGCGCCGGCCGGATGACGTCGCCCGCCTTGTTCAGGCAGATCATGCCGTGCTGCTGGCCGGCGACCGAGATCGCGGCGACGTCGTCCAGCCCGCCGGCCCGGTCGACCGCGATGCGCAGCGCCGTCCACCAGTGCTCGGGGTCGAGTTCGGTGCCGTCGGGATGCGGCGCGCTGCCGGCGCGGACGAACCTGCCCGACTCGGCCTCGCGGATGACGACCTTGCACGACTGGGTCGACGAATCGACGCCCGCGACCAGCATCATCGTCTCCTGCCAGCCGTCAGCCGAGCAGGTGCTCGACGGCGAGCTGCTGGAGGCGGACGAAGCCGAAGTCGCGTTCGGCGGCCTTGTCGGGGTCGAATCCGTCCTCGTCGGCCAACAGGTCGGCGGCGGTCTCACCGGGCGCCAGGGTCGGCTCGGCGAGTTCGAGAACGCCGGCGTAGGCCATCGCCTCCCGCACCCGGGGGTCCGCGCGGAAACGCCGCGCCTTCTCGGCCAGCAGCAGGTAGGTCGTCATGCACGCCCGCGCCGACTCCCAGACGCCGGCCAGGTGCTCCGTCCGCGACGGCTTGTAGTCGAAGTGGCGGGGCCCGGTGTAGCGCGGGCCGTCGGGGTACCCGGGGAAGCCGTTCTCGATCAGGTCGACCGTGAAGAAGGCCGAGAGCAGGTCACCGTGCCCGAAGACCAGGTCCTGGTCGTACTTCAGGCCGCGCTGGCCGTTGAGGTCGAGGTGGAACAGCTTCCCGCTCCACAGCGCCTGGCCGAGCGCGTGGGTGTAGTTCAGGTTCGCCATCTGTTCATGGCCGGTCTCCGGGTTGAGCCCCACGATGTCGCCGTGCTCAAGCTCCGCGATGAGCGCCAGCGCATGCCCGACGGTCGGCAGGAAGATGTCGCCGCGGGGCTCGTTCGGCTTCGGTTCCAGGGCGATCCGCAGGTCGTGGCCCTGGGACCTGATGTGGCCGGCGACGGTGTCGATGCCCTCCCGGTAGCGCTCCATGGCCGCGTAGACGTCCTTCGACCCGTCGTACTCGCCGCCCTCGCGGCCGCCCCACATCACGAACGTGCTCGCGCCCAGCTGCGCGGCGATCTCCACGGCGCGCAGGACCTTGCGCAGCGCGAACCGGCGCACCGACCGGTCGTTGGAGGTCAGGGCGCCGTCTTTGAAGACCGGGTGGGTGAACGTGTTGGTGGTGACCATCTCGATCACCAGCCCGGCGGCGTCCGCCGCGTCGCGGAGCCGGCCGACCCGCTGATCGCGGGTCGCCTCGTCGGCGCCGAACGGGAACACGTCGTTGTCGTGGAAGGTGATCCCCCACGCCCCGAGCTCGGCCAGCCGGCCGGCGTACTCCCAGGGGTCCAGCACGGGGCGGGTCGCGGCGCCGAACGGATCCGCCCCGGGCCAGCCCACCGTCCACAGCCCGAACGAGAACCTGTCCTGGCTCGTCGGTTGCCGCACCATCCCGCATCCCACCCTTCGCGCACCCAGCATTTTGTATTTCCGCGAAACTAAACCGGGGAGGACGGTAGCGTCAACGCGTGCGCCCCGACCTCCCAGCAACGCCGCGCGGCCTGCCCGCCACGGTCACCTCGTCCGCCGGCGCACGTCAGTCGACACTGCGGGAGAACAACCTGGCGCTGGTCGCCCGCACCGTGCACGCGGCCACCACCCCGATGTCCCGAGCGGACGTCGCGGCCGCGACGTCGATGACCCGGGCCACCGCGTCCCGCCTGGTCGACGAACTGCTGGGCGCCGCGATCCTGGACGAGTCCGGCCGGCCGGACTCCCCGCGCCGCGGCCGGCCGATGACACCGCTGGTCCCCGGTGCGCGGATCGCCGCCCTGGGCCTGCAGGTCGATGTCGGCATCCTCGCCGCCCGAGTGATCAACCTGCGCGGTGAAACCCTCGCGGAGCGGGTCGAGACCGGCACCTTCGCCGGCAGCGACCCCGCGGCGGTCCTGGCCCGCCTCGGCAGGGCCGCCCGCGCGGTGCTCGACGACCTGCCGTCCGGCGTCCGTCTCGCCGGCGCCGGCCTCGCCCTGCCCGGCATCGTCGACCAGAGCAGCGGCCTGCTCCTGCACGCACCCAACCTCGGCTGGACGCACGTTCGCCCCGCGGAGCTGCTCGCCGACCTCGCGCTCGCACCCGACTTCGCACTCGCACCGTCGCTCGCACCCGCCTTCGCGCTCGTACCCGCGCTCGCGGTCGCACCGCTACCGTTGGCAGTCGGGAACGAGGCCGATCTCGCCGCGGTGACGGTGGCCCAGCTCGCGCCGGGCCAACCCTCGGATCTGTCCGACTTCCTCTACCTTTCGGGTGGGATCGGCATCGGCGGCGCCGCCGTGCGCGGCGGCGAGGTCATCGCCGGCCGGCATGGCTGGGCCGGCGAGATCGGCCACGTCTGTGTGGACCCGAACGGCCCACCCTGCGGCTGCGGATCCACCGGCTGCCTCGAGCGGTACGCCGGATCCCACGCCCTCGCCACCGCCGCCGGACTCGACCGCACCGCCACGGCAGAGCACCTCGCCGAGCTCGTGGACGCGGGCGAGCCGCGCGCCGTCGAGGCCGTGAACGCCGCCGCCTGGGCCCTCGGGGTCGCCCTCGCCAGCACGGTCAACATCCTGGATGTCTCGACCGTCGTCCTCGGCGGCCACCTCGGGCGGATCGCCCGGCTGCTCCAGCCCACGCTGGGCGACACCCTGCGGCGCAGGGTGCTGGCAGCGCGGTGGTCTGCCCCGGAGACCCGCGTGTACCCGCAGTTCCCCGCCCCCGCCGCCACCGGCGCCGGCTATCAGCGGCTTGCCGCGGTCATCGCGGACCCGGCGAGGTGGATCAGCGCTCACGGGTCCACGCACGCGCCGGGCCCGTGAGGGAAAGCTCTGCCAACCCGAGTCGCCGGCCGGCGGGCGAGCGGACGTACTTGCGCGTACTAGTTCATGCTTGCTACTTTACGTCGAGCTTCGCTAGCGGGCGCTAGCGAAGCTCGACCACCTCGAACAGATCTTCGATCGTGCGACGGCATCGGCCGGATCGCCGTGGCCCGCACGATCGCCGCCCGCTCCGCGAAGCCTCGGCCCGTCGGCTCCGCGGGATCGCTGCGCCAACCGACTCTCCCGCGCGGAGGACACGTGCCGACCGACCTCTCGCTGGCGCAGGTCCTGTCGCGGCGCCGGGGCTACCTGAGGTTCGCCGTGGGGATGCGCGGACTACCCGTGCTGCCGTGCACGGGCTAGAGCAGACATCACGTCCCCCGACCCGGAAGGTCCGACATCCATGAGTGCATTCCCCGAGAACTTCCTCTGGGGTGCGGCGACCGCACCGCACCAGGTGGAGGGCGGGAACATCAACTCCGACATGTGGCGCAGCGAACGGGCGAAGAACTCGAGGTTCGCCGAGCCGTCGGGCGACGCCTGCGACCACTACCACCGGTACCCGGAGGACATCGCCACCCTGGCCGCTCTGGGCCTGAACGCCTACCGGTTCGGGGTCGAGTGGGCGCGGATCGAACCCGAGGAGGGCTGTTTCTCCCGTGCCGCCCTCGACCACTACCGACGGATGGTCGGCACCTGCCTCGAGCACGGGGTCACCCCGGTCGTGACCTACAACCACTTCTCGACCCCCCGGTGGTTCGCCGACGCGGGCGGGTGGACGAACCCCACGGCGGCGGACCGGTTCGCCCGGTACGCGGCCCGGGTGACCGAGCACATCGGCGACCTGGTGCCGTGGGTGTGCACGTTCAACGAGCCGAACGCCATCTCCCTGATGGTGCATCTCGGCGTCATCCCGGCCGCGTCCCGCGACGAGTACCTGGGCCTGTCGAGAACCGACGAGAACCCGGCGTCCGGGCAGGAAGGGCCGAGCGCGGCATGGCCGGCACCGAGCGTCGAGGTGATGGCGGAGGCCCACCGCAAGGCCGTGGAGGCCATCAGGTCCGGGCCCGGCAATCCCGCCGTCGGCTGGACGCTGGCCCTCATCGACCTCCAGCCGGCCGACGGCGGCGAACAACGCTGGCAGGCCGTGCGCCAGGCCGCTCTCCTCGACTGGCTCGACGTCTCCCGCGACGACGACTTCATCGGCGTCCAGACCTACACCCGCGAACGCATCGGCCCCGACGGCGTCCTGCCCGTTCCCACCGGGGCCCCCACCACCCAGACCGGATGGGAGGTCTACCCCGAGGCGCTGGGGCACACCGTCCGCCTCGCCGCACAGCACACCGGCGTGCCCGTCCTGGTCACCGAGAACGGTATGGCCACCGATGACGACGACGCCCGGATCGCCTACACCACCGCCGCCCTCGAGGGGCTGGCCGGCGCCATCGCCGACGGAGTCGACGTCCGCGGCTACCTGCACTGGACGCTGCTCGACAACTTCGAGTGGACGTCCGGCTATCAGATGACCTTCGGGCTCGTCGCCGTCGACCGCACCACCTTCACCCGCACCGTCAAGCCCTCCGCCCAGTGGCTCGGCAGAATCGCCCGCGCCCGCGGACTCGTCTGAAGAACCGCCGAAGGAATCCGCATGCATTTACGCACGTTGGCGAGATGGCCGGCGGCAGTGGCGGCGGCCGCGATCCTCCTCGCCGCCACCGGCTGTTCGTCACCGGGAAACTCCGCCAAAACAGCCGCCCCGTGCGACTCGCCCGGAGTGACACCCGACCGGATCACGCTCGGGTTCGTGTACTCCGACTCCGGAGGGGCCAGCGGCGCGTTCTCCTCCGCTCGTTCCGGTTTCGAGGCGAGAATCGGCCTGGCCAACGCCGAAGGCGGTGTCCACGGCCGGCGGATCGCCTTCCAGCAGCGCGACGACGAAAGTACGACCACGGTCAACACGAAGGTCATCAGGAGTCTCATCCGCGACAGTTCCGTGTTCGGCCTGGTGATGAGCAGCGCTGTCACCGGCGGCTCGCTGGACTACCTGACCGATGCGGGGGTTCCGGTCACCGGCCTCGCGGCCGAGACGGCCTGGGCCGCGCACCCGAACATGTTCTCGTACATGTACTCATCCTCACCCGAGATCATCAGCCGGTACATCCGGGACAGCCGCGGCAGGAAGGTCGCGCTGGTGACCTCGGGTCAGTCGACCCTCAGCTCCGATGCCGTGGCCACCTACTCACAGAGCCTGCAGGCCCTGGGCCTCGCCACCGTCGCGGTCATCCCCTACTCCGCCTCCGCTGACAGCCCCGACCGGGTGGCCCGCGAGATCGCCGCCTCCGGTGCCGACGCGCTGCTCGGCGTCACCGCGCCGAGCGACTTCGCCACCATCGTCGAGGCGGCGCGCAGAACCGGCCTGCATCTCAATGTCAGCGTCGCGCTGTCCGGCTACGACCGCGGCCTCCTGGCCACCTCCGGCCCGGCACTCGCCGGAGTCTCGATCCCGGTCTTCTTCCGCCCCTTCGAATCCGGCGGGCCGGCCATCGAGCGATACCGCGGGGCGATGGCCCGCTATGCACCGGAGGCCCTGAACCCGGATCAGCAGTTCGCGATGTTCACCTACATCTCGGCCGACATGTTCCTGCGCGGGCTCGAACTGGCCGGCCCCTGCCCCACCCGCGCCGGCTTCATCAAGGCCCTGCGGGCCGTCCCCGACTACGACGCCGGTGGCCTCATCGCACCCGTCGACCTGCGCGACAACGCCGGTCGTCCGCCTGAATGCCACGCCTTCGTCCAGGTCAACCCGGCAGGCAGCGCCTTCGACGTCCCCCAGGAGCGCCTCTGCGCGGACGGCGTCGTCCGCTGATCCCAGGGCGCGCGGATCGAGCACCCGGCAGCGGATCACCGCCCTGTCCTGGACCCACTCCGCCACGACCGGAGGCAAGGCCGGGCCAGCTAAGCACTTGCGCGCACTAGTTCCTCTGCGTTAGGCTTCTGCGTGTTCGCGGCGGGTGCACAGGCCACGGTTCAGTCCCACAGACATGTCGATTGTCGAGCCGTGCCACCGGGCCGCGCTGATGAGCAGTGGATGCGGATTTCGGGTTGCCGCCGGCCGTTTCCTGACGACCTCGTGTGTCGAGCGTCCTTCCCTGCGTCCGGGCTTTTCACGACACGGACCGGCCCGAACAAAGCAGCCTGAGCGCAGAAGATCAACAAAATGCTCGCCGGTGGCGCATTCCGACGGGAGAATCGTCATGCCCATCCGCCTGGATCGCCGTACACGCCGCGATGCCGACCTGCGCCACGTCGACATGGAGAGTTTTCTCGCGCGGGATTTCCCGGGCCTCGTCTCGCGCCATGGTCCTCTCGTGGCACGGGGAATCGCCTCGTTGCAGGCGCCCCCGCTCTCCATCGAGATCGGCGACTCCTCCTGGTCCTTCTCGAGCGACGGTGCGACCCTGGTCGTCTCCCGAGGCACCGTCAGCGGTGCTCTGGTCGTGACCTTCGACGAGACCGAGTTCTCCGACTGGGCGCAGAACCAGCGCTCCTTCAACGCGATGCTGACCGCACGCGAGCTGCGCCACCGTGGCGGGTCGATCGCGGACATCTCCGTGTGGGACTCGCTCTGGCTGACACTGCTCGAAGGCTGGCCGGTCGTGGACGACACGATCGACTTCATCGATCGCCATCGGGCTCCGCTCGACCTCGGTCGCGTCTTCACCCCGGCCGACGATCCGGCGGACGTCGCCCATTTCCTGCGCGAGGCCGGCTACCTTCACCTGCGGGGCTGGCTGGACCCGGCGGACATGAACGAGGTCAGCTCCGACATCGACCGGGCGCTGCCCGACTACCGTGAGGGTGACGGGCGTTCCTGGTGGGCGACCCTGGCGGACGGCAGCCGCCGCTGCGTGCGGTTACAGGAGTTCCTCGCCCGCTCCCCGGCGACCTCGGCCATCCTGCGGGGCGAACGCTGGGAGCAGCTACGCGGCGTTCTGGCCGGCGACGATCTCCTTGGGCCACCGCCGGTGAACGGTCGTGGTCCCGAAGCCCTCATCAAGCCGATCGGCGTCACGGTCGGGGCCTCCGACGTGAGCTTTCATCGCGACTGCCACTTCGGCCGCCACGCTTACAACTGCTCGAACATGGTCACCGGGATCGCGGTCACCGGCAGCGGCGAGGCGAACGGCCAGCTCCGCGTCATCGCCGGGTCCCATCGCGTCCTGATGCCGGTGGAGATCGCCAAGTCCCGGCCCTACCTGCCCGTCGTCGCCGTACCGACCGAGCCGGGCGACGTCACGGTGCACCTGACCTGCACCCTCCACGAGTCGACTCCACCCCTCGTCGAGGAACGCCGCGTCATCTACACCGGGCTCTCCCTCGCTCCGCGCGCGGACGACGCCGCCGGCGCCGGTGACGGTGACGGTGACGGTGACGGAGGCGGAGGCGGAGGCGGCCAGGCCCTGGCGGCACTACGCGAACGGATCTCCCGGATCCTCCTCGACGAGACGAGCCGTACATGACGGTGGGCAACAGGCGTATTCATGGCGCATAAGTCCTCGGGGCACGGCACGCACGCCCTGCGCACACTGCTGCGCCACGCCGGCGACGGGCGGACGCTGCTCATCGGCGGTTACGCGCTCATCCTCGTCGACGCGGTCGCGCAGAGTCTCACGCCCGCGGTGTTCCGAGTCGTGCTCGACCGCATCCAGCAGGACCCGCGCCGGTTCCTGCACGACGGCTGGCAGGGCCCCGTCGTCGCCGCGGCCGCCATTTCCGCGACCTTCCTCGTGGCGGCCTGCCTCGCCCACACCTGGTGCCGGCGCGGCGCGACGCGATGGGCGAACAACCTGCGACGGGCCCTGTACGAGCACGTCCAGCAGCTGTCGATGGACTTCTTCCACCGTTCGCGGGTCGGCGACGTCGCCGCCGCGATCAACCAGGACATCGAACGCCTCGAGGTGACGGTCTGGCAGGGCCTGACGGTGTGGTGGGCGTTGGCGGTCCTGCTCATCTCGGTGGGCCTCATCGCCTGGGTCGACGCCTGGATGGCCCTGATGGCGCTGGCCCTGCTCGCGGTAGCCGTCGGGTGGACGCTCCTGGTGCTCCCGCGGCTTCGCCGCCACAGCCGCGACATCCGCGACGAGCTCGGCCGCACCTCCGGGACGCTCGCCGAGATGCTCGGCGTGAACACGCTCCTCAAGGCGTTCAACGCGGAGGAGGACGCCCTGCGCCAGGTGCGCGGCGGCACCGACCGGGTACGGGCCGGGTCCGAGGCCCTCGCGCGGCTCCAGCACCGCTACGCCGACCCGCTCGGCTTCCACCTCTCGTTCGTCGCGCCGTTCCTGCTCCTGTTCGCCGGCGCGTGGCGGGCCGCCTCCGGGACGCTCTCCATCGGCGACGTCGTCGCCGTCTGGGGCTTCTGGCTGCGCGGATCGAGCTCGCTGACCGTCGTCATGACCAGCCTGCCCGAGGTGCTGGCCGGTCTCGCCGCCGGCGAACGGGCCGCGAGACTGTTCGAGGAACGACCTGCGGTGAGCGACCTCCCGAGAGCCCCCGCGCTGGCCGTCACCCGGGGCGGCATCGCCTTCGAGCAGGTCTCGTTCGCCTACCCGGGGCGCCAGTCACACCTGGTCCTCGACGGCTTCGACCTGACGATCGCCCCGGGGCACAGCGTCGCGCTCGTCGGCTCCTCCGGCGCCGGCAAGTCCACCGTCGCCCAGCTGCTGCTCCGGCTGTTCGACCCCGCCGAGGGCCGCGTGACCATCGACGGCCAGAACATCCGTGAGGTCGCCCAGGCCTCGGTGCGCGCCGCGGTGGGCGTGGTCTTCCAGGAATCGGTCCTGATCAGCGGTTCGCTGGCGCGCAACCTGCGGCTCGCCCAGCCGACCGCCACCGACCAGGACATCGAGGCGGCGCTCGAGGCCGCCAACGCGTGGGAGTTCGTCCGCACCTGGGAGGACGGGATTCACACCGAGCTCGGCGAACGCGGCGTCATGCTCTCGGGCGGGCAGCGCCAACGCCTCGCCATCGCCCGGGTGATGCTGAAGGATCCCCCCATCGTCGTGCTCGACGAGGCGACCAGCGCGCTCGACGCCAGTAGTGAACGCGCCGTTCTCGACGCTCTGGATCGGCTGTTGTCCGGGAGGACGTCACTGATCATCGCGCATCGGATCGCCACCATCCGCAACTGCGACCAGATCGTGCTGATGGAACGCGGGCGGGTCACCGACGCCGGCACCCACGCCTCGCTGCTCCAGTCCTCGACGACGTATCGCTCGTACTGCCACGAACAGTCGGTGGCCTGAGTCCCGTGCCCCGCAGCGCGGCGTGCCGTGCCGGTGCAGGTGATCGACGAGGAGGTCGCCGCGGCCAGCGGACAGGCGTCACGTCAGGCGTTGTCGGCGGGGTAGCGGACGCCCAGCTGGGCCCGGGCGGCGTCGAGGGTCCGCATGATCGCGACGGTTTCGTCCAGGGGCATGACGTCGCTGTCGAGATGCCCGGATGACAGCCGTTCGTGCACGTGACGGGCCTGGTGGTGCAGGCCGCCCCCGGCCGTCTCGGCCGCGCCGTCACCGCCATCGCCGTCCCGGGCGGCGGGCAGGTGCAGGCGCTCGGTCGTGCCCGCCCGTTGCACGACGAGCTCGTCGGGGCAGTGCATGAAGGCCGGCAGCTCCATGCTTCCGGCGGTGCCGGTGACCCGGCCGGCACAGGCCAGGTTGGCCCGCAGAGACGCCTTGGCGACGGCGAACGCGCCACTGTCGTAGGAGGTCACGACGGCCAGGTGCTCATCGACGCCGGTCTCGCCGAGTTGCCCGAACGCCGCCACCCGGCTCGGCTCGCCGAGCAGCATGCTGGCCAGTGACACCGGGTAGACGCCGAGGTCCAGCAGCGCGCCGCCGCCCAGCGTGGGGTCGAACAGCCGGTGGGTGGGGTCCATCGGCAGCCGGAATCCGAAGTCGCCCTCGACCGAGAGCACGGTGCCGATCTCTCCGGCAGTCACCAGCTCGCGCAGCCTGACGTAGGCGGGCAGGAATCGGCTCCACATCGCCTCCATCAGGAACCTGCCCCGCGCTCTCGCGGTGGCCACCATCTCGGCGGCCTGGCCGGCGTTCAGCGCGAACGGCTTCTCGCACAGCACGCCGTGGCCGGATTCCAGGAAAAGCAGGGTGTGTTCGTGGTGGTGCGAGTGGGGGGAGGCGACATAGACGATGTCGATATCGTCGTCGGCGGCCAGGCTCTCGTATGAGCCGTACCTGCGGTGCGGGGTGATGCCGTATTTCTCGCCGAACTCGTCGGCGGTCGCCCGGCCGCGAGAACCGACCGCCACCAGTTCGGCTCCCGGAAGGCGACCCAGCGCGTCGGCGAATCCCCGGGCAATCGCTCCGGTCCCCGCAATGCCCCAGCGTAACGCCATGTTTACCCCATTCGTAGAAGGGCGCCGCGGCCGGGCGCCGTCGCGGTTCCCGCCGCCCGGAAAGCTGGGCCGTCCGGCGGCACCACACACCGCTTGCGTCCAGAGGTTACACGTGTAACATTGGCACTGCACACCAAGTTACACGTGTAACTTGATCACGCGGCCGAGGCGGCTGGGCCGCGAGCAGAGGGCGGGTGACCGAGAGATGCCGGTCGATGGTCGACGGGGCGAGAAGCCGCCGGGCCCGACCGTGCCTCACGCGCCGGCCGAGGCGCCGGGGCCGGCCCGGCCCACCAGCAACGACGTGGCGCGCCGCGCCGGCGTGTCGCGGGCGACGGTCTCCCATGTCCTCAACGGCACTGACCACCCGGTCAGCGAGGGAACCCGGCAGCGGGTCCTGGCCGCGGCGCGGGAGCTGCAGTACGCCCCGAACGCGTCCGCACGGGCTTTGCGCGCCGGGCGCAGCAACATCGTCCTGGTACCCATGTCACGGTTCCCGGCCGTGCCCGGTGAGGACAGGTTCCTCGAGAACCTCGACCGGGAGCTGGCCACTCGCGACCTGGTTCTGCTGATGCACGGCGACCGCACCACCAGCGGGGTGCAGGGGGCTCAGGCCTGGGCCGAGCTTCGTCCTGCCGCCGTGTACGTCAACGTGTCGCGCGGTACCCCGACCGCGGTGGAACTGCTGCGGCGGGCGGGTGTGCAGGCGGTCCTGCTCACGGGTGCCCCGCGGGTGGCCTACGCCCCCACCGTGCCGCTCGATCCCGCCGCGGTGGCCCGTCTCGCGACCCGGCACCTGCTCGCGCGGGGCGCTCGGCGCCTCGCCTGCCTGGTGCCCACCGGGCCGCTGGCGGAGCTGCCCACGCAGCGTTACGAGGCCGTCGTGGAGGTCGCGGCGGCCGACAACGTGCCCGTCGAACGGGTGGACTGCGAGCTCTCCTCGGACAGCATCGCGCCGGTGGTGGACCGGTGGCGCGACCCGGCGCACCGGCCGGACGCGGTCTACACCAACAGCGACCCGTTCGCCATCCTGCTCATCGACAAGCTGCGCGAGGCCGGCCTCCGGGTTCCCCAGGACGTCGCAGTGGTCGGTTCGGGCGACCATCCGCTGGGTGCCGCGCTGCGGCCCGCGATCACCACCGCCACCTTCGACGTCCCGGCGATAGCGCGGGTGGTCGCCTCCTCGATCCGACGGCTCCTCGACGGAATGGACCTGGATCCGGGTCTGGAGGCCGCCCTGCGACCACACCTGATTGTCAGGGAGTCCGGGTGAGGATCTTTCCCCGGAAAAGTCCGCACTTCATCCGGCGCTTACGACGAGAGGACTTATCGACATGACGGACGATCTGTACTGGGACCCGTTCGACAAGGAGATCGACGTCGATCCGCACCCGCGGTGGAAGCGGATGCGCGACGAGACGCCGGTCTATCGCAACGAGAAGTTCGACTTCTACGCTCTCTCCCGCTTCGCCGACGTCGACGCGGCCCACCTCGATCCCGCGACGTACAGCTCCAAGTACGGCACCGTCCTCGAACTCATGAAGCCGGAGCCCTGGGACACCGGGCAGATGATCTTCATGGACCCGCCTGCGCACACCACCCTGCGCGTGCTGGTCTCCCGGGCCTTCACCCCGCGCCGGGTCGGCGGTCTCGAAGGCGTCATCCGCGACCTGTGCGCCGAGCTTCTCGACCCGCAGATCGGCGGCGGCGGGTTCGACTACGTCCAGGACTTCGCCGCCCAGCTCCCCTCGCTGGTCATCTCCCAGCTCATCGGCGTCGACCCCGCCGACCGGGAGGACGTCCGAAAGATGATCGACGGGACGTTCTACCTGGACCCGGAAAAGGGCATGTTCAACGAGACCGCCATGGCGGCCACCGCCCGGTTCCACGGGTACCTGACCGCCCAGCTCGAGGAGCGGGCCAGGAGCCCCCGCGACGACATGATGACCGCGCTCATCCAGGCGGAGATCGCGACCGAGGGCGGCACCCGCCGCCTGAGCCTGCGCGAGGCCACGGACTTCACCGCGCTGCTCGTCTCGGCGGGCACCGAGACCGTCGCCCGCCTGCTCGGCTGGGCCTGCGTGCTGCTGGCCGCCCACCCCGACCAACGGGCCGACCTGGCCGCCGACCCGGCACTGCTGCCAGGCGCCGTCGAGGAGACCCTGCGCCACGAGGCGCCGTCCCCCGTCCAGGGCCGCGTCGCCACCCGCGACGTCGAGCTGCACGGCACCGAGATCCCCGCGATGTCGAAGGTTCTGCTGCTCACCGGCTCCGCCGGGCGGGACGACCGCAAGTACGACGACCCGGACCGCTACGACATCCGACGCACGTTCGACAGGCACCTCTCCTTCGGCCGCGGAGTCCACTTCTGCCTCGGTGCCTCCCTCGCCCGCATGGAGGGGCGCATCGCCCTGGAGGAGACCCTGCGCCGCTTCCCGGCCTGGGACATCGACCACGAAAACACGGTCCGCCTGCACACCAGCACCGTTCGCGGCTACGAGAAGCTGCCGATCATTCTGTGATCGGCGCGGCCGGCCCTTCCTCCTCCCGGGCCCGGGGTGCGAGAAGGTCGGCCAGCGCCTGCAGCGCCGCCTTCACCCGCTCGACGTCAGCCGGGTCGGCGCTGTCGATCGCCGCGGCCACGGCGGCGTCGATCTCGGCTGACGGGCGGACCTGGGCGCGCTCCAGCGTCGCCGCGGTCAGGTGGACGAGGGTGCGGCGCCGGTCGCGCCGATCGGCCGCGGTCTCGACCGCGCCCTCGGTGTACAGGAGCCCCGCGGCGACGCGGACGTCAGCTGAGTGCGGGCGTCAGCTGAGTGCGGGTGGGGGCGCCGTGCTGCGGCGCAGGACCAGCTCCGGCGGGATCACCACATGGGTCCCGCCGGGCGCACCCGTCTCGACCTGCTCCAGCAGGGAACGCAGGCTCTGACGGCCGACCTCGGCGAAGTCCTGGCGCACCGTGGTCAGCGGCGGCGAGAAGAACTCGGCTTCGGGGATGTCGTCGAACCCGACGACGCTGACGTCCTCGGGCACCCGCCGGCCGCCTTCGCGCAGGGCACGGAGCACACCGAGGGCCATCTGGTCGTTGGCGACGAAGACGGCGGTCAGGTCGGGCTCGCGGGCGAGCCGGCAGCCGGCGGCGAAGCCGGCGCGGGCGGTCCAGTCACCGGCCAGCGGTGGATGGACGTCCGCACCGGCCGATTCGAGCGCGGCACGCCAGCCGGCGATCCGGCCGGCGCCCTCGTACCAGTCAGGCGGTCCGGCCACATGCCAGACGGTGCGATGGCCGGCCGCGAGCAGGTGCTCGGTGGCGATGCGGGCACCGTGCTCCTGGTCCACCGAGACGGTGGCGATGCCCCCGTCGGGCCGCCCTTCGACGGCGACGAGCGGCAGGCGCGCCGCGACCGCGGCCAGCGCGTCGGTCGCACCGGTCGCACCGGTCACGCTCGCGGTATCGATCACGCGGGCGGTGTCGGCCGCGCCGGTGGTGTCGGCCACGCCGGCGGTGTCGGCGGTGTCGAGGAGCGGCGCGACCGCCACAACCCCGTCGATGCCACCGGCCAGCAGGCGCCCGACGGCCTGCCGGACGGCCTCCGGATCGAGGGAGTGCAGGCTGACCACCGTGACCTGGTAGTCAGCCTCCCGCGCCGCCTGCTCGACGGCGTACAGCGTCGACGTCGGCCCGTACAGCGTGCCGGCCGGCGCCAGCACGCCGAGGGTGCGGGTGCGGCCGGTGGCGAGCGCGCGGGCGGCCGGGTTCGGCCGGTAGCCGAGCTCCCGCATGCCCGCGAGGACCCGTTCCCGGGTCCGTGGCCGGACCCCCGGATGATTGTTGACGACCCGGGACACGGTCTGGTGGGAGACCCCGACGAGGCGGGCCACGTCGGTCAGCGCCGGCGGCCGACCGGACGCGCCGATGACCGTTCCCGTTGCCGGGTCGCCTTTCTGGTCCGGTACCACGTCACCGTCCCGGTCCGGTGCCAAGTCGCTGCCCCGGTCCGATGCCGGGTCTCCGTCCCGGTCCGGTGCCGGGTCTCCGTCCCGGTCCGATGCCGGTCCGTCCACTGTGGCCAACCTTCGTCGCTCCTGGTGAGCCGCTGTCGTGCCGCCTGGCCGGGCGGGCCGGTGCCCTCGGCGACCCTCGCCGGGTACCGTCCGGTCACTTCGTTATATCCGGCCCGCCCCGCCCTGCTGTCGGACGTCAGCGCCGGGCACATCGCGTCGGCGTTCAACAGGCGCGGGCCGGTCGGCCCGGTCGGCCCGGTCGGTCGGATGATCAGGCCGTGGCCGGGTGATTCCGTGCCCTCCGCGGCCTGCTCGTGGCCGCTCGCCTGACAGACGTGGCGGATCCGGCCCCCGGCATCGACCTGAAGATCCGTGTCCAGCCGCCGCACGGTGACCCATCGGGGATCCCGCGCCACCGCACAGCGCCAGCGCAATTCGCCCCAATCGGCATAAACAGGGCGTGAAGTCACTTGACGATCAGCAAGAAGCGAGGATTTCGGATGCTGCATCAGCCAACATCCTCACATTTTGCTCGGAAGCAGCGGCAACCCCGGCACCCCCGGCACCCCGGCAGCCGCGCGAAGCCGAAGCTCGGGGAGGGCCTCCGGCGTCCTGACCGCCACACGCCGACACCGACCCCACAACCGCATGCGGTAATCGATCCAACACAAAGGGTCTCTCCGCCCGTTCGTCCCGAGCTTGACCGGGCGAATGTTAGCGCTAACATTTCCTTCGTAGCCGTTGTCGCCCGCTCGGGCGGCCACGTACCCGCATCCAGATCACCTCCGGTCGCCGGCCAGTCCGGCCATGCACAGAACGGCAGGCGCAGGTGCAGCAGACGCGTGAGTTCCTCCGCTCGCTCGGGCTTCCGGGCGCTGATCCGTCCGATCTCCCATCCAGCGGGAAGCGGTTCCCCGACGGGGCCCAGTACCGGGTGGAGATCCCGAGTGTGGAGGGGCCGGAGGCGGTGGCGGCCGTGCTGGCCGAGGCGGACCGCCGCGGTGTCGCCGTCCACCGGGTCTCGCAGGGCAGCGGCGGGATGCTGCTGACCGGCGGGGAGCTGGCGGCGATGGCGGCCGCCGGGTCGTCCGCGGGAGTCGAGGTCAGCCTGTTCGCCCGGCCGCTCGCCGGGTGGGACACCGGGGCCGCCGCACTGGCTCCCGGCAGTGCCGGCCTGGCCGCGCAGGCGCGCGGGACGGAACAGCTCGTGCACGTGCTGGAGGACATCCGCCGCAGTGCCGAGGCCGGGATCCGCAGCGTTCTGGTCACCGACGTCGGGGTGCTGTCGGTCGCGGGCCGGATGCGGGCGGCCGGCGAGCTGCCGCCGGAACTGATCTTCAAGGTGAGCGTGCAGATGGGCTGCGCCAACCCGGCGTCGATCCGTCTGGTGGAGCAGCTCGGAGCCGGCACCTACAACGTGCCGACCGACCTGTCGCTGGCGCAGCTCGCGGCGGTCCGGGCGGCTGTGGACCTGCCCATCGACCTCTACGTCGAGGCTCCCGACGACCTCGGCGGCTTCATCCGTCACTTCGAGATCGCCGAGATCGTCCGGGTCGCCGCGCCCGTGTACCTGAAGTTCGGGCTGCGCAACGCGCCGAACATCTATCCCAGCGGCACCCACCTGACCGCCACCGCCGTGGCGCTGGGGCGGGAGCGGGTCCGGCGGGCCGAGATCGGCCTGGAGCTGCTGCGCCGCTACTACCCGGACGCCGTCGGGTCCGGGCCGCGACCGGCCGGGCTCGCCGTCCCCGCCGTCCCCGCCGTCCCCGCCGTCCCCGCCGTCCCCGCCGTCCCCGCCGTCCCCGCCGTCGCCGTCGCGGCTGTCCCCGCCGTCGCCGCTGTCGAGGGAGCACTTCGATGAAGATCGTGGACGTACGGACACACGTGTACGGGACGCCGTGGCGGGACCTGACCTACGTCCAGGTGTTCACCGACGACGGGCTGGTCGGCGTGGGTGAGACCCGCATGCTCGGCCACACCCAGGCGCTGCTGGGCTACCTGGCCGAGGCGGCGCGCAACCATGTGCTCGGTTCGGACCCGTTCGACATCGAGTCCCTGGTGGACCGGATGAAGCGCGGCGACTACGGCCGGGCCGGTGAGATCGTCATGTCCGGTATCGCCTGCGTGGAGATGGCCTGCTGGGACATCGTGGGCAAGGCCCTGGGGCAGCCGGTCTGGCGGCTGCTCGGCGGCAAGGTCCGCGATCGGATCAAGGCCTACGCCAACGGCTGGTACACGGTCGAGCGCACACCCGAGGAGTTCCACGCCGCCGCGCGGGCGGTCGTCGACCGCGGCTACCGGGCACTCAAGCTCGACCCGTTCGGCGCCGGCCGCTGGGAGCTGGGCCGGGCCGAGCGCCGCCACTCCATCTCCCTGGTCGAGGCGGTGCGCGACGCCGTGGGGCCCGATGTGGAGATCCTGGTGGAGATGCACGGCCGGTTCGCGCCGCACGAGGCCATCCGGATCGCCGCCTCGCTGGCCGAGTTCGAGCCGGGCTGGGTCGAGGAACCGGTGCCGCCGGAGAACCTGAAGGCGCTGGCCAAGGCCGCCGCCGGGATCGACGCCCCGGTCGCGACCGGGGAGCGCATCCATGACCGCACCGAGTACCGGGAGCTGTTCGATCTCGGCGCGGCAGACATCATCCAGCCTGACATCGGCCACCTCGGCGGAATCGGCGAGACCCGCAAGCTCGCGGCGACCGCGGAGACCCACTTCACGCTGGTCGCCCCGCACAACGTCGGCGGCCCGGTCCTCACCGCCGCCAACCTGCACCTGGCCGCCTGCACCCCCAACTTCATGATCCAGGAGCATTTCAACGACTTCGCGGACGAGGAGGTCAAGCTCGCCGCCCCGGGCCTGCCTCCGGTGGTGGACGGCTACTTCGCCCTGCCGACCGAGCCCGGCCTCGGCGTCACGCTGGACGTCGACGTGATCGCCGCCCATCCCTCCCGCGGCGCCCACTTCGACCTGTACGCCGACGGCTGGGAGCTGCGCGGCTCCCAGCCGTCGCGCCGCGGCGGCTGACGATGACCGGCCGCGCGGTGTGGATCGACGCACCGGGGCAGCTGGCGACACGTCCGGCCGAGCCGGTTGCCCTCGGGCCGGGCGAGGTACTGGTCCAGGTCGCCTGGGCGGGTATCTGCGGCTCCGACCGGGAGGTGCTGCGCGGTACCCGGCCAGCCGGGTTCGTGCGGTACCCGGTCATCCCGGGGCACGAGTGGTCCGGCACGGTGACGGCGGTCGGCCCTGCGGTAGACCCGGCGGTCAGCCCTGCTACGGGCCCGGCGGTCAGCCCTGCTGTGGGCCCGGCGGGGGACGCCGCGCTCGTGGGTCGGCGGGTGGTGGCCGAGGGCTTCCGCTCCTGCCGGATCTGCAACGCCTGCCGCGGCGGCGACACCAACCTGTGCGCCGCCCCCTACGACGAGACCGGTTTCACCTGCCCGGGCGCGTGGTCCGACCACCTGGTCGTGCCGAGCCATCTCCTGCACGTCCTCCCGCCCGATGCCGACCTGCGTGCCGCCGCCGGTCTGGAGCCGGCCGCGTGCGCCGCGGCGATGTGCCTGCGCGCCGGTGCCGTTCCGGGGAACGGGTCGCGGTGGTCGGCGCCGGCACTCTCGGCCTGCTGGCCACCCAGCTGCTGGCCGCGGGCGGCCCGGCCGAACTGGTCGCCGTTGATCCCCGCGCGAGCCGCGGCGAGCTCGCCGCCCGGTGCGGCGCCACGACGCTGATCACACCGGACGAGGCCGCCGCCACCCCGTGGGCACGGCACTTCGACGTGGTGGTCGAGGCCGCCGGCGCCCCCGGCAGCGCGGCGCTGGCCTGCGGGCTGGCCCGCCGCGGCGGGCGGGTGGTGCTCGCCGGTCTCGCCGCCGACGGCGACCACCCGCTGCGCGCCCTCGATCTCGTGCTCCCCCAGCTCACCGTGCACACCGTGTTCGGGGCGCCGTCGCGGGCCTGGAGCCACGCGGTGCGCGCGTTCGCCGCCGGCCATCTCGACCCGGCGGCACTCGTCACGCACGAGCTGCCGCTCGACGACGTCGGCGCGGCGTTCCGCCTGCTCGACGACGCCGCCAGCGCCGCCGTCAAGATCCTGCTGCGCCCGTGAAGACCTGTGGCACATGTGAGGAAGCAGCCGCGGCCGATCGCGGCGGCACCGCACCGCACCGCACCGTGAACGGAAGGACGGAAGGAAGGTCTTGAGCACCGTCACGACCGACATCGAAGGACTGCTCGCCGCCGCCGCGGCGGCGGCCCGACCGTTCGGCGCGCTCGCGCCGGCCACACGCGCCACGATGCTGCGCGCCGTGGCCGACGCCCTGGACGCGGCGGCCGAGACGTTGATCCCGGTCGCGATGCGCGAGACACGGCTCCCCGAACCACGCCTGCGCGGCGAGCTGGTCCGGACGACGTTCCAGCTGCGGCTGTTCGCCGAGCTCCTCGACGACGGCGGCTACCTGCAGGTGACGCTCGACGCGCCGGACCCGGCCTGGCCCACCGGTCCGCGCCCCGACCTGCGCCGGATGCTGATCCCGGTCGGGCCGGTGCTCGTCTTCGCCGCCTCGAACTTTCCCTTCGCGTTCAGCGTCGCGGGCGGCGACACCGCCGCCGCGCTCGCCGCCGGCTGCCCGGTGCTGCTCAAGGCCCATCCCGGCCACCCGGAGCTGTCCCGCCGCACCGCCGCCGTCGTCGTCGACGCGCTGGCTGCCGCCGGCGCACCCACGGGGACGATGGCACTGTTCGAAGGCGACGAGCAGGCCCGGGCCGCCCTGGTCGACCCGCGGGTGCGGGCCGGTGCCTTCACCGGCTCCGAGCACGCCGGCCGGTTGCTGTTCGACCTCGCTGCCACCCGCGACGAGCCGATCCCCTTCTACGCCGAGATGGGTAGCGTCAACCCGGTCTTCGTGACCGAGGCCGCCGCCGCGGCGCGCGGGCCGGAGATCTGGGCCGGGTACGTCGAGTCCTTCACCCTGGGCACCGGCCAGTTCTGCACCAAGCCGGGACTGCTGTTCGTCCCGGCCGGCGCCGCCGAAGCGGACCTGGTCAAGCTGGTCACCGGACGGCCGGCCACCCCGCTGCTGGGGGAGCGGATCGCGGCCGGTTACCGGCACACCCTCGGCATGCTCGCGGACCATCCCGCGGTGCGGGTGCTCGTCGCCGGAACCGAGCCGACAACCGGACCGACAGCCGGCGGACCGACAGCCGGCGCAGTGACGCCGGCCGGGGCGACAGCGGACGGCGTGACGCCAGGAGGAGTAACAGCAGACGGCGCGGCCGCGGACGGGGTGACGCCGACGCTGCTGGCCACGGGCATCGCCGACTGGCTGCGCGATCCGGGCGTGCTGGCCGTCGAATGCTTCGGCCCGACATCCCTGCTCGTCACCTACGACGACCCGGCCGACCTGCTCACGGCGGCCCGCGCCCTCGGCGGGCAGCTCACCGCCACCGTGCACGGTGAGGACACCGACGACGTCCTCGCCGCCGACCTGCTCGCCGAGCTGCGGGAACGGGTCGGGCGGGTGCTGTGGAACGGCTGGCCGACCGGCGTGTCGGTCAGCCCGGCCATGACCCACGGCGGCCCCTACCCGGCGACCACCTCCCTGCACACCTCGGTCGGGACGACGTCCATCACCCGGTTCCTGCGTCCCGTCACCTACCAGTCGCTGCCCGCGCGCCTGCTGCCCGAGCCGCTGCGCGATGACAACCCGTGGGGGATCCCCCGCCACCGCTACGGTGTCTGACCGATGAGCATCGACAGTGAGCAGATCACCGACCCGGTGGCCTTCCACGGCGAAGGCCCGGTCTGGAACCAGGACTGGAGATCGGACTGGGGCGGGCTGCGCTGCGTCGACCTGCTCGCCGGCGACGTCCTCGCCGTCGACCCGGCGACCGGCGCCGTCCGCCGTGACCATGTCGGCGCGGTGGCGGCGGCCCTGCGGCCACGGCGCACCGGCGGGACGGTGGTCGCGCTGGAACGGGGCTTCATGCTGGTCGACCCCGCCGGCCCGGACGACCCGACCGGGCTGATCTCCGGCACCCGCCGGTACCTCGGGGATCTGTGGGACGCCGGCACCGAGGTCCGGATGAACGAGGGCGGCTGCGACCCGGACGGCCGCTTCTACTGCGGGTCAATGGCCTACGCCGAGACGACCGGCGCCGGCTCGCTCTACCGGCTCTCGCCCGACGGCACCGTCAGCGTCGTGCTGACCGATGTGACCATCTCGAACGGTCTGGCCTGGAGCCCGGACGGTTCACAGGCCTACTACGTCGACTCCCCGACGTCGCGGGTGGACGTCTTCGACTACGACACGGAGCGGGGGCTGCACGGCCGTCGAGCCCTGCTCACCGTTCCCGACGGCTCGGGTGTGCCGGACGGGCTCACCGTGGACGCCGACGGCTACCTGTGGGTGGCGCTGTGGGGCGGCGGCGCGGTCCACCGTTACTCCCCCGCCGGCCGCCTCGACGGGATCGTCGCGCTCCCGGTGCCCCGGGTGACGGCCTGCACCTTCGGCGGCGACCGCCTCGACACCCTGTACATCACCACCTCCCAGCGCCACACCGACCTCACGCGCCACCCGGCCGCGGGCGCGGTCTTCGCCGCCGCCGTCGGAGTCCGCGGCCAGCCGGTCCTGCCGTTCCTGGGGTGACCCTTCCTGCGCCTTCGAGGTGCCGGCGGACCTGGGCCGTACCCCGACCGGGGTCGGCACGACCCAGACGGCCCTTGGACGCACGCTGCTCGACGTCAGCCGGGCGGCGCCCCGAGTCGGCGAGCGGATCGTGACGCTCAGCCCGAATGTCAGCTCGTCGACGAACCTCGGCGACTGATCGACTGACCGGTCGTCCACCCGGGGAGTCTTCTACCCCACGACAAGGGTGAGATCTGCCTCACATGCCCGGGGTCCACGTAGGCGGCTCCTGTAGCGAAAGGGCCACCGGCCATAACAGGTGGTGACGGCGGCAGCGAGATGCCGCCGTTCGACGTGCGTTGGCCGACGGCGCCGCCCAGACGGCACACCAGGACTACTGCAACGAATCCGCAGTTCACACAGGTGCCGCACAGGAAGGTGCGAAGCCGCTGCTGCCGGAGGCCGTCGCGGACGGCCGCCATTCCGAAGGCACAGAATGTGACCGGATAACCATCCGGGCCCGGAACTCGTTGAGTGGCGATTTTCGGCCGATCGTTCGCCTCGATCTTGATGGGACGCTAAAGTCCTCAGTGTTCTTTCCAGGCAGGGGTTCGTCGGCCGTCGGCCGTCCAGTGGATTCGACAGATGCGCGCGTGCCAGTGGTACGCAAAACGTTGTTTCACGAGTCGTCCGACAGCCAGGTCCTCGTGGGCGCCTTTCCTTGCGACAGGCCTACCTGCGTCGAAACGAAGGATGGGTCGAAGACGTGCGTGTAAACTTTTTCAATGTAGGAGCGGCCGCCGCGACGGCGGTCGGTATGGGGACCTTGGGCGCGGTTGCAACCGCGACCCCGGCCGCCGCGGCGCCGTGTGACCAGTCCGATGCGATCGTCATCGGTTCATCAACATCCTGGTCTCGAAGCTACCCAACGCAGTCGGGCAATCTCGGCACGCTGTCCGTCAAGTACAGTTCGAGCTGCAACACGGAGTGGGCCTATCTCGAGCTGAACGACACCCTCTCGCCCGGAGAAGCAGCCCATGCGCAGTACGACAACTGGCAGAATACCTACGGATGTAATGTCGCAGTAGGCAGTACGGCCTGCAGCACCACGCCAAGGCCCGTCGTCTGCGGTGTCGGCGTATCCACGACAATTGGATACAAGGACACTATCAGTAACGGGCGCTGGTACGTCGGTGGGGCCGGGATCCCTGGAGTGCATTGCTGAGAAACACTCCCGCCAGTTTCCCAGGCCTCGAAATATCCCGGGTGTGGTCTGTTGCCCCTGGGTTCGGAGCGGCTATTGCCGGATCGGTCAATGCCGACCTGTCCAGTCACGGCGGAAAAGGCCTCTGACCAGCAGGTTTCAACGTCGCCAAGGCGAGCACGCCGAGTTGTTACCACCGCATCGGCCCGGCCGGTGCGGTGGTCGATGCCGTCGAGCTCGGGCCTCGGGTGAGTGGCGATCGAGGGTTCCAGCGAGAAACAGACCCCGAGCACGGCCACCGCGATGCCGACGTTTGACGCTATGGCGGTGAGCCCCGCGAGCAACGCGGCCAGGCAGCCTGGCGACGCAGAACGGCCAGCTCATGGCACCGCAGACGGATCTCAGCGTTTGTTCTGGGGGTGCGGTCAGGGGTCACCGAGGCCGGCGCGGCGGGCCGCGAGGATGGCTGCGGCGCGGTCAGTCGCGTGGAGCTTGGTGAGGATGTTGGAGACGTTGTTGGCCACCGTCTTCGGGGTGAGGCCGAGGTGGCGGGCGATGCGGCCGTTCGGCCACCCGTTGGCGAGCAGGCCGAGCACGTCGCGCTCGCGGTCGGTCAGCTCTGGGAACGGCTTCGTCGCGGGTCGTGGGTCGGTGAAGGCGCGCAGGACGCGGTGCGCCACGTCCGGGCCGAACACGGCGTCGCCGCGGGCGGCGGCGCGGACCGTGCGTACGACGTCCTCCTGCTGGGCGCCCTTGAGCAGGTAGCCGCGGGCGCCGGCGCGCAGCGCGGCGAAGACGAACTCGTCCTCCCCGTACATCGTCAGCATCACCACGGCGACCTGCGGGTAGGCGGTGGTGATCCGCCTGGTCGCCTCGACGCCGCCGATCCCCGGCATCTCGATGTCCATGAGCACGACGTCCGGGCGCAGCCCCTCGACCAGCCCGATCGCTTGCTCACCGGAGGTGGCGTCACCCACGACGGTGACTCCGTCCATCGAGTCGAGGAGCACGACCAGACCGTCGAGCACGATGCGGTGGTCGTCGACGATGACCACCCGGATGCCCGCCGCCGCGCCGTCGGCGCAGTCAGCGCCGGTGGCGGCCGCTTCCGGATCGAGACGATCAGCGCCGCCGTTCGTCCGCGTCATCCCGTGCTCCCGGCCAGCTGGGTGTTCACCGTGTCCTCGACATTCGCGTCATTGGCGTTCCCATCGTGTTGGGCGGACGGGCGGTCAGGCGTGTTCGGCAGCCGCGGGACGCCACTGCCGGCCAACGTCCGTGGCAGCTCGACCACGACCCGGCCACCGGCGGCGGTGGGCCCGCCGCTCCAGGTTCCCCCGAGCGCTGTCGCCCGTTCCCGCATCGAGGTCAGCCCGACCCCGGGAGTCCAGGAGGCCGTGCTGGCCGTGCGCCCCTCGGAACGGCGGGCTTGGCCGTCGTCGCGGATCTCGATGGTCAGCGCCTCGGCGCAGTCGATCGTCACGTCACAGCGGGTGGCGCCCGCATGCCGGGCGACGTTGGTGACAGCCTCGGTCACGATGCGGTAGGCGGCGACCTCCACCGCCGGGGGCAGCGGCGGCAGCGTGTCCGGGGCGGTCAGCGTCACCGGCAGCGCGGCGCCGCGCAGCGTCTCGCGCAGCGCCGCCAGCAGGCCGAGCTCGTCGAGGGCGGGCGGGCGCAGCGCGTAGACCAGTCGGCGCAGGTCGGCGAGCGCGGACGTGAGGTCGCGGCGCACGTCGGCGAGCAGGCTCGTCGCCCGCGGCAGATCCCGGCCCGCGATGTTGCGGGCGGCATCCAGCTTCGTCGCGGCGGCGGTGAGGACCGGCCCGAGACCGTCGTGCAGGTCGTGGCGCAGCCGGCGGCGTTCCTCCTCGGCGGCGCTGACAATTCGTTCCCGGGAGCGCATCAGCGCCTCGGTGAGCCGCACGTTGCTCGCCGCGACGGCGACCTGGCGGGCGATGTCGGTCAGCAGCCGGCTTTCCCGCACACCGAGGGTGCCCTGCCCCGAGCGCAGGCCCACCACCAGCGCCCCGATCTCCTCGCCCTGGTGCACAAGCGGGAAACGAGCGGTGGCCGCACCTGCAGAACGGTCGGTCTCGTTTCCCGCGTCGCCGGTGTCCGCGTAGGTGACGGCCTGAACCGACCCGTCGTCGCCGCGCAGTTCCACGGTCGCGCGCGGCAGTCGCAGGGTTCTGGCGAGCGCCTCCACCAGGCTCGGCAGCAGCGCCTCGACGCTTCCGGCGGTTTCCAGCCGGGCCGCGACCCGGGTCGCCACCGTGTGCGGCTCATCCCGCTCTCCATAGAGGAAGCGGTTGACGATCCGCTGCACCCGCGAATGGGCTGGAGCCAGGCTGAAGGCGGCGCCCAGAGCGGCCGCCACCGACCAGGGGCCGCCGACCGCCTGCCCGAACGCGGCGAGCACGGCCACGCCGGCCGCATACACCGCGGCCACGAACGCGGTCAGCAGGACGTAGACCAGCGTGCGGTTGAGCACGACCTCGATGGCGTACACCCGGTTCGCGAGCACCACGGCGACGACGACGACCAGCTCGACGACGGTGCCGACGTTGGCGATCATCTCGCCGGCGGGCAGCGCCACGACGAGCGGCGTCGACACGATGGCAACGGCGTTGACGACGGCGAGCCAGCGCAGCACCCGGCGTAGCTCGCCCTCGGCCCGCAGCCAGCGCACCACCATGACAACCGACCCGAGCAGCAGTCCCGACGAGAACAGGAGCACCGGCAGCCAGCCGGGGAAGGGAACACCGATCGGGTTGGTGACGTCGGCGTACTTCGGCGGCGGGTCGGCGAGCTTGAAATCCCACAGCGGCCCGGACAGCCAGCCCACGGCGCACAGCCCGATGCTGACAGCGGCGAGCCAGCCGATTCGCCCGCGTGGAAACCGGCCGTAGGGAAAGGTCGCCCAGGTAGTCGCCATCATGACCGGCGCCGTGGCCTCGAACGCGCCGCTGAGGATCCCCGTGGTTACCACGCCTGGCAGGTCGTGCCCGCCGTACACCGCGTACATCGCCCAGCCAGTGCCGGCCGCGGCACCGGCGTGGGTCAAAGCGGCGGTGAGCGCCAGCCAGCCGAACGGCACCTCCGGCCGCCGCGCGGCCAGCAGCCATCCTGCGACCAGGAACGGGACCGCGAGCATGAGCTGGCTCCAGCCGTGTCTGCTCGCCGAGTCCCCGCTCGGCGTGGTGACCCCGCTCGGGGTGGCGACGACGAGCAGCACGCCGACCGCGACCAGCGCCAGCACGGTCAGGGCGAGGGCATGCGCGAGCCAGCGCCACCGTGCCCGTGGCTGCAATGACCGCGGCGGGTCCCCACCAGTCACATCCACGCCAGCTCCCCGTGCCTTTTGTCTCGGTGCAACCGTGTGATCGCATCCGGTCGGACCAGTGTGGGGCACGGCGGTTCCCGTTCGTGCCGGGAAATCCTCCCGGTCATCGCGGGACAGCGCACCGGTGCCGGCGGGAACGAACCGCCCGAATGATCGCCCTGCCGCCACGACCGGTCAGCCGGACCGGTCCGACCAGGGTCCGATCAGGGTCCGATCAGGAGACAACGATGAAGACTCACAGCATCACCGGCCTGGCCACCCGCCGATGGACCGTCGTCGTCGGTGCCGTCAGCATCGGCGCCCTCGTCCTGCTCCCCGCCTGCTCCGGCTCTTCCGACTCGCCCGCCGCCGCGGGCACGCCGTCGGCCACCGCCACGGCCACGGCCACGGCCGACGCCACCCGGACGGCCTGCGACGCCGCGCTGGCCAGCGACTGGGTCAACATCCCCGGGATCGATCCGGACGGGCCGCCGGCGTCAGCAGCCGAACTGGCCGCCTGGGCGACACCGCTGCAACCCCGCATCACCGCGTTGCGCGCCGGTGTTCCGGCAGACCTGACGAGCAAGGTCGACACGCTGGCCACGGCCGTGCGGGACGCGACGGAAGGAAAGCCGGTCTCCACCGACGACGCCTCGCTCCAGGCCGCGCTCACCGCCGTCAACGCCTGGGCGCACGACTCCTGCGACTACCCCACCCTCGACGTGACGAACAGCGACGGGGGCGCCCTGTCCGGCGTGCCGGCGACGCTGCCTGCCGGCCCGGTCGCGATTAGGTTCGCCAACACGGGCACCGACCCGGCGAAGGCCGGCTTCATCCTGCTGCTCGGCAAGGTCCGGGACGGGCAGACCGCCACCGCCGCCGACGTGCAGGCCGGCAAGGTCAACGTCGAGGACATCGCCGACATCGTCGCGGTGGCCCAGCCGACGGGTGCCGCGCCGGCGTACGCGCTGGCCACGCTCAGCGCTGGCCGCTACGTCGTCACCGCGCCCGTCGGCACACCGCCGCAGTTCAGCGGCGTCGTCGCTGCCGGCTTCGAGGTCGGATGAGCCGCAGCCGGCAACGGCCCCCGGACGCCGGCTGATCCCTCGCGCAACCGGCCGCCTGGTGGTCCGCGCGGACTCGGATGTGCCCAGAGCCCTTCCCACCCGTCGGCACCAGGCGGCTCCAGGCGGCGGCCATGGCCACACGGCCGCCGCCGAGACCCCCTTGCCTCTCGTCGCCCGGTCACGCCGCTCGCCGCGCCGCGACCATCTCAGCTTCCGCCGAGACCCACCTCAGCTCCCAGAGAAAGGAGCCCCTGCCATGTCCACCAGGTCCACCTCACCGATCGGCAGGCTGCTCGCCGCCACCTGTCTGGTCGTCGTGGGCGTGAGCGCCGTGCTGTCGACGGCGCTCCTCCCCACGACCGGGCAGGGCGATGACCTCGCGGCCGTCGAGACGTTCGCCGCCCACTCCGACAGGGTCGACGCGGCGCTCGTCGCCGAGATCTTCGTCGTCCTGCTCGGGGCCTCCACGGCACTCACGGCGCTACTGGCCTTCGCACGCTCGCCCCGGCTCTCCGCCGTCGCGGGCTGGCTCGGGATCATCTCCGGCAGCGCCTGGATCGGCCTGATCAGCACCGATGATGTACGCGCCGCGGCCGCCGAGACCGACCACGCTGCCGGCGCCACGCTGATGCACCACCTGAGCGGCTCGGCGCAGTTCCAGGCGTTCGTCCTGCTAAGCCTGGTCGGTGGCCTGGTGTCGATGATGTGCCTCGGCATCGCGCTGTGGCGGTCACGGGCCGTGCCGCGCTGGGCAGCGGCGCTGTTCGTCGTCTACGAGCCGGTCAACTTCGCCGGCGGCGGTGGCGGGGTCGTCGGGACCATCGCGAACGTGATCCTGCTCGTCGGGTTCGCCGCCTGCGCCATCACGATCCTGCGCCGCGGCCTGCCCGCCCTCGACGGTGCCACAGATCCGGCGACCACCCCGCCGGTGGTCTCGACACCCGCACCTGCCCGCTCCGTCAGCTGACCTCACCCGGCAACCGCGTATCGAGCCGGCACCCGGACGCCGGCTCGATGCACTGGGCGATGAGGGCGAGCTGGACGGTCATCCCCCTGCCCACAGCCACACTGCTTGGCTGCCGATAGCCAGGATGTGTCCGTCTGGCGAGAATGCCAGTGAGGCCCAACTCCTCTTCACATTCGTCGATGGATGACCCAGCGGGGCTGGCCGGGCCGGATCGGACACATCCCACAACCGCACCGAATCTTGCTCATAATTGCTAGTGGCCAGGATGTGTCCGTCTGGCGAGAACGCCATATCGAACACCGATCCATAATCGTCGGTCGGCAGGTTGCCCATCTGGGCAGGCCGGGCCGGATCGGACACATCCCACAACTGCACCGCGCTGTCGACGCCGAGGCCAAGTGCGAGGGTGCGCCTGTCCGGGGAGAACGCCACCGCCCCGACTCCGCCGTCCCGGCTGGTCAGTGGCTGTCCCAGCTGGGCCGGCCGGGCCGGATCGGACACATCCCACAACCACACCACGCCGCTCTCACCGGGAGGGCTGGAGCTGATAGCCAGAATGCGACCGATTGGGGAGAAGGCCACCGAGTTCACATTCTCGCCCTGCCCAATCGGCAATTCGCCGAGGGAGGCCGGATGGGACCAGATAGCTGGCGGGCCGGAGTTGAGGAGGGTGCGTAACGGAATGGTGTGACAGCTGTGACAGTGAGGGCTGTGGCGCCGGCGGCCAGCAGGCGCCGTCTGGAGGGCCGCCGGGAGGTGCTCTCGTTCCCGGCGAGGGGTGGCGGGGCTGTTCGTGGGGCGGCCGTCGGTGCCAGTTCTGTGGCGCCGTCCACGAGTGCAGACACGGGGGAGCTTGTCCCAGCCTCGGTCGCTGGTGGGGCTAGCTGTGGTGAGGCCGTCTGGAGAGCGTGGCGGACATCATCAGACAGGTGGAGAGGCAGGTCAGTGGCGCTGATCCAGCCAGGTCCGTAGGAACGCGTGGCAGCGTGGGCGAGATCGATGGCAAAGGTGTGGGCGTCGGGCTGGCGGTCGGCGGAACGTTTGGCCAGTGCACGCAGGACGACGGCGGCGAGCGGGTCAGGCACACCGACCAGCGGAGGCGGCGGGTCGTTGAGGTGCTGGTGCCACAGGGCCTGCCTGTCCTGGCGAGGATTGAAGAGGTGCCTGCCGGTGAGGAGCTGGTAAAGCATGACGCCGAGTGCATAGAGGTCGGTGGCCGGGCCGATCCGCCCCCTTTCGATCTGCTCCGGCGCCATGTACATCGGAGTGCCTGCCATCCCACTGACGGTCACGGCAGAACGTTCGAACATCTTGGCAATGCCGAAGTCGCTGACCTTGGGGGTGCTATCGGCGGCGAACAGAACGTTGCCGGCTTTGATGTCGCGGTGCAGCACCCGGCGGGTGTGGGCGTGGGTAAGCGCGGTGGCCACCGCCAAGCCGACCGCGCACCCCTGCTGGGGAGTGAGATTCGCGCGGCGCTTGCCCAGTGTTCCGCCGGCGAGCAGTTCCATTACAACCAGGCACAGCCCGCCGGTCTCACGGTAGTCGTAGACCTGCACCACGTGCGGATGGTTCAGGCGGGCGAGCACCCGTGCCTCGTCGGTGAACCCGGCCACGGTCACGCCCTCGCCGTTGTCCGCCGCCATCACCTTGATTGCGACCGGTCGGCCCATCTTTCGATGCTCGCCGGCCAGTACCAGCCCGAACCCCCCGCGCCCAAGCTGGACGCCCACCGTGTAGTCGGGCAGCGCCGCCGCGACCTGCTCTCGGTCAATGATCATCGGCCGTAAGAACCCGACACGCCCGCCTCCCGATCCCGAGCTATGGCTGGCAAGCCTAACCGGCCGACCACGAACCGTCACAGACCCAGCCGTATAGGTCAGAACACCGAATGGGCGTTGGCTGGATCGCTGTGGCAGGAGGGAGGGCGGGTTGTTCACCGACGAGACGGGCCACCTGCTGAACCCGGACACCGAACCACCACGAGTGGAAGGCGCTGCTGCGGTCCGTCGGACTGCGTGACGCGCGGCTGCACGACGCCCGGCACATCGCAGCCACCAGGCTTCTCCTGCTGGGGGTGCCCGACCGGATCGTCATGGGGATCATGGGCTGGTCCTCGGACATGCGGCGTCGCTGCCAGCACATGACCGACCCGATGTTGCGCGACACAGCGGACTAGGTCGGCCGGCAGCTTGTGGGAGCCGTCCCCGTCGGTGAAGCCCGCAGCGCAGGACGAACGAGACCAGAACTGAGACCGCAGGATCGCGGGTCGGTTTCCGGGATGGACCGGCCTGCGGCACTTGCCCTGATAGGGCGGGACGATCGTTGCGGAGGATGAGAGATTCGAACTCTCGAGGGGTTGCCCCCAACACGCTTTCCAAGCGTGCGCCCTAGGCCACTAGGCGAATCCTCCGTGGGGGAGCCTATCTGACGGCGGGGCGTAGTGGGGCGCCGGGGGGCGCGAACGGGCTCACAGCCGGCCACCGGACCCGCACGCTCATGATCGCTGGGAGACGGCTAGACTGCACAGCAGACCCCTCGTGCGGCGTTACCCCGTGAACCCCCCCAGGGCCGGAAGGCAGCAAGGGTAAGCGGGCTCTGGCGGGTGTGCGAGGGGTCCTCCTCGTTCGGGCGAGCATCGCGAGCATCCGGAGCACACGAGTGAGCACTGCGCTGTACAACAGGTACCGCCCTGCGACGTTCGGCCAGGTGGTGGGCCAGGAGCACGTCACCGACGCGCTTGGTCACGCGTTGCGCAGTGGGCGGCTACACCACGCCTACCTGTTCAGCGGCCCCCGCGGGTGCGGGAAGACGTCGTCGGCCCGGATCCTGGCCGCCTCGCTGAACTGTGAGAAGGGCCCGACACCGGAGCCCTGCGGGGTCTGCGACCAGTGCGTCTCCATCCGTACCGGCTCGTCGATGGACGTCACGGAGATCGACGCCGCCTCGCACGGTCTTGTCGATGATGCTCGTGACCTGCGTGAACGCGCGTTCTTCGCCCCTGCGTCCGCCCGGTTCAAGGTGTTCGTCGTCGACGAGGCGCACATGGTCACGGCGGCGGCGTTCAACGCGCTGCTGAAGGTGGTCGAGGAGCCGCCTCCGTACCTGAAGTTCGTCTTCGCCACCACCGAGCCGGACAAGGTGATCGCCACCATCCGGTCCCGGACGCACCACTACGCCTTCCGGCTTGTGCCTCCTGGTGTCCTCCGCGGGCATCTGGAGTCGATCTGCGAGCAGGAGGGGGTCGTCGTCGACCCGGCGGTGTTCCCGCTGGTGGTGCGCGCGGGTGCCGGCTCCGTCCGGGACTCGCTCTCCGTCCTCGACCAGCTCCTCGCCGGTGCCGGGGAGGGCGGGCTCAGCTACGAGCGCGCGGTGGCGCTGCTGGGCATGACGGACGGAATCCTGCTCGACGAGACCGTGGACGCCCTCGCCGGGCGCAACGGCGCGGCACTGTTCACCGTGGTCGATCGTGTGGTCTCGTCCGGCCACGACCCGCGCCGCTTCGCGACCGACCTGCTCGACCGGCTCCGTGATCTCATCGTGGTCGCCGCGGTGCCCGACGCGGTGGAGCGCGGCCTGCTGGAGTCGTTCTCCAGCGACCAGGTCGACCGGATGCGGGCCCAGGCCGGCCGCATCGGGCCGGCGGAGCTCTCCCGCACGGCGGACGTCCTGCATTCCGGCCTGGTCGAGATGCGCGGGACGGCGAGCCCCCGGCTGCTGCTGGAACTGATCCTCGCGCGCGCCCTTCTCCCCAGCGCCTCCGCGGACCCGGCCGCGCTCGCCGTCCGGCTCGAGCGGCTGGAACGCCGGCCGGCGCCGGCGCTCGGAGCGGCTCCGCTCGCGGGCCCGGCGGCCACCGCCGCGAACGCCCACATGGAGGCACCGCCGCACGCCGGCCCGCCCGCGCCAGCAGCAGTAGCCACCGCCGAGGGTCCCGCGGGTGCGGTCACCGGGCCTCCGGCCTCAGGGCCGGCACCCGCCTACCCACCCGCGCCCGCGCCCACGGCCGCGGCTCCAGCAGGCCCCGCGTACCCGGCTGCGCCCGCGCCCGCGTACCCGGCAGCGCCCGCGCCCGCGTACCCGGCAGCGACGGCGTCGTCTCCGGGCGCCGGCTCCGGCGGCCTTGATGCCGCGGGGCTGACCGCCGTCTGGGATGAGGTGCTCGCATTCGCCGGCCGCCGCAGCCGCCGGACCCACGCGATCCTGAAGGACTACGCCTCGGTCGTCGAGGTCCGCGGGGACGAGGTCGTGCTCTCGTTCTCCGCGCCGGCGATGGGGAAGATGTTCGGTCAGGGGAACAACGCCGAGATCCTGGCCTCCGCGCTCACCGACCGGTTCGGTGGAACGTGGCGGGTCACCATCGGAGGCGGTGGTCCCGGCCCGTCGGGTGGTCGCCCCCAGGCTCCTCGGGGCACCGGCGGGTCGGGCGGAGCCGGGCAGCCCGGTAGCGGCGGCGCGCCCCCGGCCGGGTTCAGCCCGGTGCCACCGGGCGCGTATGGCGGGTCTCCCGCCCCCGCCGGTCCAGGTCCGTATGCCGGCTCCGGCGTCTCCGGCGGGTCTGGCGGGTCTGGTCCGCGGGTCGCGTCCGCGGCCTATGGTGGCGCCGAGGCGCACCCGGGCAGCGGGGCCGTCAACGGCACAGCGGGGCCAGGCATGCCCGGCGGCCCGGGCGTCCCCCACGACAGCGGCCCTGAGCAGAGGCAGGGCGTTCCGGGCGTTCCGGGTGCAGGCGGGCCTTCGAGCGACGGTTGGTCGGCCCCCGGGGCACCTGCCACGCCGGCCGGCGGCTCCTTCGGGTCGCCGGTGGCGGCGGTCGCGTCAGCCGTCGCCACAGCGCCCCCTGCCGTCAGCACGTCGCCGCAGATGTCCGTCAGCACGTCGCCGCAGATGTCCAGTGGCGTCGGACCTGGCGGCGCCGGGGCGGCCGTACCCGGGTCCGCGACGGCCGGGCCTCCCGGAGCGTTCGGCGCGTACCCGCCGGCCGATCCGTTCGCCGGCAACGGTTCGGGTGGGCCCCCGCCCGCCGTGCGCCCCGGCACCGCACCCGGCCACGGCGTCGTAGCCGGTCACGGCCGCGCACCCGGCGGCCCTGGCATGGCGCCCGGCCCAGGCACCACATTCGGACCCGGCACCACACCCGGACCCGGATCCGGCCCTGGCACAGCGCTCGCGTCGCCACCGGCCGGATCGGTTCCGCGGCAGGATCCGGCTCAGCCGGGTGGTGCCGTCCCACCCGCGACCGGCGGCGGCCGGCCTCAGAGCGGGGCTGCCGCGGCACGCGCCGCGATGATGACCGCCCGCGCCGGGCACGCCGCGGCCGGTCGATCGCCTGGCTCCTCGGTGGCCACCGCGGGGCCGGCGGCTGTCGGCGACATCTCCGGGGTGGACGATGCGTCCCTCGACGACGAGGACGTACCCACCCATCCGGGGGATGCCAGGAGCAGCGAGGAGGCCGCGGTGGCCCTGCTGCGCACAAGCCTCGGCGCGACGGTCATCGACCAGTCGGGTTGACCGGGCGATCCGGCGGCGGCTGGCGTCGGATCGGCATCGCCCGGCACGTAGGCTCACGGTCATGTCGAACCCACAGATCCCCGCCGGGAGTGGCGCCAACCTGGGGCAGATCCTCGAGCAGGCACAGCGGATGCAGGCCGCTCTGTTCGCTGCCCAGCAGGAGCTGGCCGAGACCCGGGTCGAGGGCTCGGCCGGCGGTGAGCTCGTCATCGCGACCGTGAACGGTGGCGGCGAGCTCGTCGATCTTGTGATCAAGCCCGCGGCGATGGATCCGGACGACCCCGAGACCCTCGCGGATCTCGTCCTCGCCGCCGTGCGGGACGCGACGACCAACGCGCACCGGCTCGCCGCGGAGAAGATGAACGCGGCCACCGGTGGCCTCGGCGGGGCGCTGAGCGGTCTCGGCGGGCTGGGCGGGGCGGCCGGTCTCGGTGGCGGTGCCCCGGCACCCGGTGCGCTGCCGGGTGGGGGCGCGCTGGGCGGCCTGGGCATCCCCGGCCTCGGCTGAGTCTGTCGCCGCCATGTACGAAGGCGTTGTCCAGGACGTGATCGACGAGCTGGGCCAGCTTCCCGGTATCGGGCCGAAGAGCGCGCAGCGCATCGCGTTCCACCTGCTCGCCGCCGACCCGGCGGACGTCCGTCGGCTGGTGAGCGCGCTGACCGAGCTCAAGGAGAAGGTCCAGTTCTGCCGGACCTGTTTCAACGTGGCCCAGTCGGAGCTGTGCCGGATCTGTGTGGACCCGCGCCGCGACCAGACGTCCATCTGCGTCGTCGAGGAGTCGAAGGACGTCGTCGCGATCGAGCGGACCCGCGAGTTCCGCGGCAGGTACCACGTTCTGGGCGGCGCGATCAACCCGATCGGCGGGGTCGGCCCGGATGATCTGCACATCCGGGAGCTGATCGCCCGGCTGGCGGACGGTGTGGTCACCGAGATCATCCTTGCGACGGATCCGAACACCGAGGGTGAGGTGACGGCGTCCTATCTGGCGCGCCAGATCGCGCCGATGGGCCTCACGGTCACCCGGCTGGCGAGCGGGCTGCCGATGGGCGGCGACCTCGAATGGGCCGACGAGGTCACCCTCGGCCGTGCCTTCGAGGGCCGGCGGATCGTCAACGCCTGACCGCCCGGCGCGCGTGACCGCTCGGCGCGGCCGGGCGTTTGGGGCGGCCGGGCGTTTGGGGCCGGGTGCCTGATCTCTGGTGCCTGGCCGCCGGCGGACGTCAGAAGCCCAGGATCGGCGCGTAGGCCGAGCTGGGGATGGAGGCGAGGGTCAGCAGGACGACGCTGACATCCAGCTGGTCGGCGCCCGCACCGAACTCGGCGTGCCTACCGTGGGTGGTGTAGACCAGAACGTCGGAGTCCCGCGTCACCCGCACACCGAACATGTGCGTCGCCCGGACCCACCACACCCGGCCGCCCACCCGCACCCGCACCCGCCGAGCGTCGCGGCGCAGCCCGGTCGTGAACCGTGCCAGCCGCCCCGATGGCAGGTCGGGCTGGTCCAGGTAGCCGGTGATGTCCCCGCCGGGCCCGTGCACGACTATGCGCGCCGGGCTGGCCGGCGGGCCGGGTTCGACGAGGCTGGCCTCCGCGGAGATCTCCTGCTCCCAGGGATGCATCTCGGCGGCCCAGACCTGCTCGCCGCACACGAACCGTTTGCCGAGCACGCCGCCGTCGGGATGCCCGCGTGGCAGGAGCCCGCCGACCACCCGACCGGCACCTTCGAGGCGCCAGACGACGGAGATGATCGCCCCGGCCGGCATCTCGGGGCCCTCCGGCGCACCGGTTGCGCTCGTGTTCACGTGCATGCGGGACGGACGCCCGGGCGGTACGCCCCGGCCAGGCCGCACGGTCGCGCGGTGCCCGACACCCCGGACCGTAGAATGGGGTGCAGAGGCCAGTGCACGTACCTCTGCTGTTGCACGTGCGGGTGCCAGTGAACCCGCGCCCGCGACGGACGGCCCACGCCTCACCTTCCAACCCCCGCCCTACCATCGGCCCGGACGATCAGCCGTTTACGGTCGACGCATCACAGGCCGTCGCCAGCTTCGGCCCGGCGCCGGCCGAATCTGCGAACTCCGACACCGAAACACTGCACTATGCATGCAGATGGTACGCGGCATGCGGACTGTCCGGAGTCCCTCGGGCACACCTTTCTCGTCGACACCTTGCTGTCACCACAATTCAATGACAACACCACACAAATGGATGCCGGCCGGGACTGTGGCCCCGCGGAACACCGGACCCCGGTGCGGCATCGCGTCGACCTGCGGACAAGGTGGAACCATGCCGGGGAATCCAGGCCGGTAACCGTCTCTCGATCCACCGAGGAGGAGCTGCCCGCAATGAGGCTTTTCCATCTCAAGGTGCATGGTCAGGGATGCCGCAGGTCCGCGTCGACGACGGAGAAGGCTCAATGATCATCAGTTCCCATGTCGGTGCCGGGGCGTTCGTCGGCATGGCCGCGTCGAGGCCGGGGCCGGCTCTGGCGCTGGGCTTTCTGTCGCATCTGGCCATGGACGCGATGCCGCACTGGGGCACCGGGCCCAACACCGAAGCCGAGTGGCTGCCGATCGCGCGCAAGGACGGCGTGGCGGGCCTCGCCGCGATGGCCCTGCTCACCGCCGCCGCCCCCGCGGACCGGCGCGTCGGGGTGCTGGCCGGAATGATCGGTGCCTGCCTACCCGACACCGACAAGATCGGCCGCTACTTCGTCGGGACCAGCCCCTGGCCGGCCCGCTTCGACCGGTTCCACGAGGCCATCCAGAACGAGGCCCGGCACCGGTTGCCCCGGGAGGTCGCGACGGCCGCCTGCCTGACCGTCGCGGGCACGGTCGCCCTGCGGCTGCTGGCCGCCCGCCCACGCTGAGGCGCGGCTGATTCCGCCTCCAGCCAGACGGAGTGAACCGCGTCAGCCGCGTCGGGGGCGTCGGGGGCGTCGGGGGCGAGGTCACGGTCGGGGGCGGGGGTGGCTCCGCCGGGCCCGGACCGACAGCGCCGAGAACCGCGCCACGCCGCCCAGGTAACAGTTGTCGACCGAGTCGGCGAGGCTGACCGCGCGGTCCAGGAGCAGCAGGCACCGGTCCGGGTCGCGGCCGACGACGAGCTCGGCCTCGCCGTAGGCCAGCCAGCCGATGTCGGACGGGGCCAGCGGTCCCGGCGGCGTCTGGGTCCGCACGACCCGCCCGGCTTCCAGGTTGCCCGCGTGGGCATGGGCGAGCATGACGTTGCGCAGCCCAGCCACCTCGGCATGCCGGTCGCCGCAGGACCTGGCCGCGGCGACCAGCTCCCAGCCGTGGTCGACGGCCTCGCCGATCCGACCGCGGTAGAACGCGAGGTCGCCGAGCAGCTCGAGCGAGAACCTGCGCTCGGGCGCGTCACCGGCGACCAGGCGGCCGCGTTGCGCGCAGGCTCCGGCCATCTCCAGGTCACCGGCGCTGACGTACCAGGCCGCCGCGGTCGCCAGGGCGATCGACAGCGCACCGGCGGACACCCCGGGCGGCAGGGCCACCGACAGGTCCGAGACCAGATCCGCCAACCGGTGGGGCTCCACCCCGGCCGGCGGGTGCAGGCCGAACGCCCGGATGAGCTCGACCGCGGCGGACAACGGCTCGATCCGCAGCCGGCTCATCGCGTAGACGTGCACCGCCGCGGCGATCTCGACCGCGAGCGGCGGATCGTTCGCCAGCGCCCAGGCCCGCGCCGCCCTCGACTCGATGAGCAGGTCGGCCAACCGGCGTTGCCCCTGGGCCTCACGCGGGGTACGGAGCAGCCCGTCCGCGACGCGCAGCTGGCCGAGGACGTACCGCGCGTGCGCCGCGGACAGCGTGTCGTCGGCCGCCCCGAGCTCCCGCCGCGCGTAGTCGCGGATGGTCTCCAGTAACGAATATCGGGTCGGGCTGTGGGCCGGATCCGCGACCACCAGCGAACGCGCGACCAGCGCGTCGAGCATGTCCGGGCCGGTTGCCTGCGGCAGCCCCGCCAGGGCGGCGACGTCCATGGCGACGACCGGGCCGGCAAAGGCACCCATGATCCGTAGCATCGCCCGGTGCGGGCGGTCCAGCATCGACACCGACCACGCCACCACGTCGGTGAGGGTGCCGTGGCGCGCCGTGCTTGCCCGACGCGTGCCCCGGCGAAAGTCGAGATGCTCATCCAGGCTGTCGGCGAGCTCGGCCAGTGGCATCGCGCCGCTTCGCGCCGCCGCCATCTCGATTCCGAGGGGCAGCCCGTCGAGCCTGCGGACGATGCGCTCGACCGCCGCGTCGCCCGCCGCCGCACTGTCCGCCACCACCCCGGCTGACGCCGCGCCGGCTGACGCCGCGCCGGCTGGCACAGGCTCGGCCGGTGCAAGCTCGGCTGGCGCAGACGCGGGACCGTCGGGCGTGGCCCGCGCCCGGAACAGCGCGAGAGCGGGGGCGTCCGGCCCGTCGACCCGCAACGGACGCACCGGCCAGCAGTGCTCGCCATCCAGGCCGAGCGGCTCACGGCTGGTCGCGAGCACCCGTACCCCGGGCCCACCGGAGACAAGAGCTGACGCGACGGCCGCGGCGGGCCCGCCGACGTGCTCACAGCCGTCGAGGATCAGCAATGCCTCCAGGCCGGTGGCGCCTGCCAGGACCGCCATGGCCTCGCCGTCCATCCCGCCCGCACCGGACCCGACCGATCCACCGGATCCACCGGATCCACCGAAGCAGCCCACGCCGAACTCGTCGGCGACGGTGGCGGCGACCGCCGCCGGGTCACGCACACCGGCCAGCTCGACCAGCCGGACGCCGTGCGTGAACTGGCCGGCGATGCTGTCCGCGAGGTGCAGCGCGAGCCGTGTCTTGCCGACGCCGCCCGGTCCGAAGAGCGTGACGATCCTGGCCGAGCCGATCAGGTCGCTCACCGCGGCCAGGTCGGCGGCGCGCCCCAGCAGAGCGGCGGCGGGCGGGCGGCCGTGCCGGGATCGGCCCAGCAGCGTCGGTGAGCCCTTCGCCGAGACGGAGGAAGGTGCCGAGCGCGCGGAGGGTGCAGGGAAGGCGGACGGCGCAGAAAAGGGGGACGGGGCCGAGAAGCCGGAGGGTGCCGACAGCACCGGGCGCCGCGGCAGCAGGGCCGCCCGCGACTCCCGCGCGGCGGCCCGGGCCTCGGCCAGGCGGACCGCCGCCGGCCGCAGTGTCGGATTGTCGGTCAGTTCTCCGAAGGCCGGACCGCGCCAGAGCGCGAGCGCGTCCTCCAGCAGGACGAGCTGCTCGGCGGCCTCGGGCACCTCGTGGGAAAGCCTCAGCAGCCGTTCGAAGACCACGATGTCGACCTGCTCAGGCGCCAGCCGCAGAGACCAGCCGCCGGGACAGGTCGCCACGGCGTCGCCGAGCACCCGCCGCAGCCGCGAGACGTAGGACCGCAGCGTCGCCTCCGCGGTCGGCGGAGGGCACTCACCCCACACCGCGTCAACCAGGCGGGCCTGTGGCACCGCATCGCCCACCCGGGAGCCCAGCACGGCCAGCAGCAGCCGCTGCGTCGGGCTGCCGATGGTGATCGTCGTCCCGGCCGCGTCCACGACGTCCACCGGGCCCAGTAGCCGTACGCGCACACAACCGATCATAGGAGCCACAGCCGGAAACAACCCGTAACACGCCAGATACTCCACTCGGGAGCCATCAGAACGCCGGCGGGCCGCAATCCGACCGTAGCGACGCAAGCATCACAATCCGGCACCCCGTATACCGCCGCCACTCATGCGGGCGACGGAAACTCTCAACCAGCGTCGGGGGTCACATCGGCGTCGGGAAAGAGCACTGCCGCGCCGTCGACCCGGTCGCCGGCCAGATCGGTGAGCGCCTGAGCGGCCGAGGCCAGCGGGTAGGGGGTTACGGTCACCTCGAGGTGGTGGCGGGAGGCCACGGCCAGGAACTCGTGGCCGTCCGCCCGGGTGTTCGCGGTCGTGCTGCGCACGGACCGTTCCTGGAACAGATGCCGCTGGTAGTTCAGCCGCGGGATGTCCGTGAGGTGGATTCCCGCGACCGACAGGGTGCCCCCGCGGTCCAGCGCCTCCAGCGCGACCGGCACGAGATCACCTACCGGCGCGAACAGGACAGCCGCGTCGAGCGGCTCGGGGGGAGCGTCGTAGGCGCCGGTCACCGAGGCGGCGCCGAGGTCGAGCGCAAGCTGACGGGCCCGCTCGGACCTCGTCATGACGTGCACGCGGGCGCCCTGGGCGATGGCAACCTGGGCGGCGAGATGCGCGGACGCACCGAACCCGTAGATGCCCAGCCGCCCGTCAGGCGGTAGTTCCGCACGTGACAGTGCCCGGTAGCCGACGATGCCCGCGCACAGCAGCGGAGCCAGCTCGCCGTCGCTGTAGCCGGCCGGCAGGTGGTAGGCGTAGGCGGCGTTCACGACGGCGTACTGGGCATAGCCGCCGTTGACGTCCCAGCCGGTGTAGATCGACGCCGGGCAGAGGTTCTCGGCCCCGCGTCGACAGTAGGCACACGTCTGGTCGGTACCGCCGAGCCAGGCGATGCCGAGCCGGTCACCGAGCTGGATCGCGGCGGAAGTGGCGGAAGCGGCGGAGGTGGCAGGAGCCGCGGAGGTGGCGGAGGTGGGCCCGTCGGCGAGGGTCTCCGGTGCGCCGGTGGGCTCGATCCCGGGCCCGAGTGCGTCGACGTAGCCGACGACCTCGTGGCCCGGAACCGTGCCTGGGCGGCGTGGAGTGAGGTCGCCCTCGGCGAGATGCAGATCCGTCCGGCAGACACCGCAGGCGGCGACTTTCAGCCGGACCTGGCCGGGCCCCGGTTCGGGCACCGGAAGCTCCACGGCCCGCAACGGGCCCGAGGCCATGGGCCCCGGGCTGGTCACCTGCCAGGCCAACACCGCGCATCAACCTCCGTCGCCCGGCCCAGCCGCTCCCACGGATCGCCCGCGGCCACGGATCGGCCCGGCCCTACCTGCGAGGCCCGGCCTCGCGGTCAGGCCCGGCCTCGCCGGTCAGCTCCTGGCGAGACGTCGGTCAGACGTTCACGCCGTGGTCGCGGGCGAGGCCGCTGAGGTCGTTGTGCCCCTGGCCCACCGCGCGGAACTTCCAGTCGGCGCCGTTGCGGTACACCTCACCGAAGATCACCACGGTCTCGGTGGAGTAGTCCTCGGAGAGGTCGTAGCGGACCAGCTCGGTGCCGGTCTGGTCCACCACGCGGATGTAGGCGTTGCGCACCTGGCCGAAGTTCTGCGCCCGGTTCACCGCGTCGTAGATCGACACCGGCACGACGATCTTGTCGATCTCCAGCGGGACCAAGCCGAGGGCGATGTTGATCGACTCATCGTCGCCCTCGCCGGCGCCGGTCAGGTTGTCACCGGAGAGCGAGATGGCGCCCTCCGGGCTCTTCATGTTGTTGAAGAAGACGAAGTGACCGTCGGACAGCACCTTGCCGTCGCTCTTGACACCGATAGCGGATGCGTCCAGGTCGAAGTCGGTGCCGGTCGTCGTCCGGGCGTCCCACCCGAGGCCGACGGTGAGCGCGGTCAGCGCTCCGGTTCCCGCCTCGGCGGCCTGCTTCGTGAGGCTGACGTTGCCGCCCTTGGCAAGGCTGATCGCCATGACGAATGTCCTTCCTGAGGAATGCTTCTAACGGCGACGATCCTCCGCAGCGAGGACCATCGGTCCAACATGGTCGCTTCCGAAGCCACCCTTGCACAGGAGTACGAACACAGCCGGCAGGCCGTCGGTCGGATGACACCGATGCCACCCGGGACGTCCAAGCCGCCCAGGTCACGGAGCGCGACCGGGCGGAAGTGCCCCCGACCTCGGTAATCTGGCACGCATGGCGCTCCTGGTCGCGAAGTTCGGCGGTTCCTCGGTCGCGGACGCGGATCGCATCAAACGGGTCGCCGAGCGGATCGTGGAGACCCGCCGAGCCGGTAACGACGTGGTGGTCGTGGTCAGCGCGATGGGTGACACCACCGACGATCTGCTCGACCTCGCCGAGCAGGTCAGCCCCGTCCCGCCCGCCCGGGAACTGGACATGCTGCTCACCGCCGGTGAGCGGATCTCGATGGCGCTGCTGGCGATGGCGATCACCAAGCTCGGCGCGGAGGCGCGTTCCTTCACCGGCTCCCAGGCCGGGGTGATCACCGACTCGGTGCACGGCAAGGCCCGGATCATCGACGTGACCCCGGGCCGTATCCGCACCGCGCTGGACGAGGGCGCGATCGCGATCGTCGCCGGCTTCCAGGGCGTCAGTCAGGACACCAAGGACATCACCACGCTGGGCCGCGGCGGCTCCGACACGACCGCGGTGGCGCTCGCCGCCGCGCTGAACGCCGACGCCTGCGAGATCTACACCGACGTGGACGGCGTCTTCACCGCCGATCCGCGCATCGTGCCCGATGCCCGCCGCATCGAGCGGATCTCCTACGAGGAGATGCTGGAGATGGCGGCGTGCGGGGCGAAGGTGCTCATGCTGCGGTGCGTCGAGTACGCCCGCCGATACAGCGTCCCCGTGCACGTCCGCTCCTCGTTCTCGTCGAAGCCGGGCACGTGGGTCACCGAGACTCCGGAGGCACAGCTCGTGGAACAGGCCATCATCCGCGGCGTCGCGCACGACCTGAGCGAGGCGAAGGTGACCGTCGTGGGCTGCCCGGACAAGCCGGGCGTGGCCGCGGCGGTGTTCCGCGCGGTCGCCGACGCCGACGTCAACCTTGACATGATCGTGCAGGTCGGCTCGGTCGCCGGCTCCGGCCGGACGGACATCTCGTTCACCCTGCCGAAGACGGACGGGAAGACCGCGCTGGAGGCGCTGGAGAAGGTGCACAACCAGATCGGCTTCGAGCGCACCCTCTACGACGACCACATCGGCAAGCTGTCGCTGATCGGCGCCGGGATGAAGTCGCATCCGGGGGTGTCCGCTCGTTTCTTCGGCTCCCTCGCCGACGCCGGGGTCAACGTCGAGATCATCTCGACGTCCGAGATCAGGATCTCGGTGGTCGTGCGGGACACGGACCTGCCCGTCGCCGTGCGCGCCGTGCACAGCGCCTTCGAGCTGGGCGACCCGGACGAGAGCGCCGTCGTGTACGCGGGAACGGGTCGATGAGCGCTCCTCGCGGCAGCAGCTGCCGCCGCGGCGGCAGCGACGGCAGCGGTGACAGCAGCAGCAGTGGACGGACAAGCGGAGGCAGGCAATGAGCGACATCCCCCAGCGCCCCACGCTGGCCGTGGTGGGTGCGACCGGGGCGGTGGGCAGCGTGATGCTCGGCCTGCTGTCCGAGCGCCCGGACGTCTGGGGTGAGATCCGGCTGGTCGCCTCGGCCCGCTCGGCCGGGCGCACGCTTCGGGTACGCGGCCAGGACGTGCCGGTCCAGGTGTTGGCACCGGAGGTGTTCGACGGCGTGGACATCGCCGTCTTCGACGTGCCGGACGAGGTGTCCGCACAGTGGGCTCCCGTCGCCGCGGCGCGGGGAGCCGTCGCCGTCGACAACTCCGGCGCGTTCCGGATGGACGCGGACGTCCCCCTCGTCGTGCCGGAGGTCAACGCAGCCGCGGTCGCGGACCGCCCGCGCGGCATCATCTCGAACCCGAACTGCACGACCCTGTCGATGATCGTGGCCGTCGGCGCGCTGCACAGGGCCTTCGGCCTCGAGTCCCTCTTCGCCACCTCCTACCAGGCCGCGAGCGGGGCCGGGCAGTCCGGCATCGACACGCTGTACGACCAGCTCCAGCTGGTCGGCGGCACCCGGGAGCTGGGGCAGGCGGCCGGTGACGTGCGCAAGGCCGTGGGTGAGGACGGCCTCGGCCCGTTCCCGGCGCCGCTCGCGCTCAACGTGGTGCCCTGGGCCGGGTCGCTGAAGGACGGCGGCTGGTCCTCCGAGGAGCTGAAGATCCGCAACGAGTCGCGGAAGATCCTCGGCATGCCGGGGCTGCGGGTGTCGGCGACCTGTGTGCGGGTTCCCGTCGTGACCACGCACGCCGTGGCGGTGCACGCCCGCTTCACCCAGCCGGTCACCGGTGAGCAGGCGCGGGAGGTCCTGACGTCGGCTCCGGGCGTGGCCGTCCTGGACGATCCGGCCGCCGGCCAGTTCCCCACCCCGGCGGATGTGGTGGGCACGGACCCGACCTGGGTCGGGCGTATCCGTCAGTCGCCGGATGATCCGCATGAGGTCGCACTTTTCGTATGCGGGGACAATCTACGCAAGGGCGCCGCGCTCAACACGCTGCAGATCGCCGAACTGCTCGCTGCCCGCTGAGGTCGGTCGGCCCCGCCGGCGCGGGGCTACCGGTCCGGGCCACCGGTCCGCCGGCGGTAGCGATCAGCACTGAACGTCACTGCACGCGATTGGCGCGATGCGAATTGCGCACGCGCCCGGTCCAATCATGATCCTGTGAACATCCTATGAATCATGAAGGATCGACGCTTCAGCGCTCCCACCACCCGGTCGGCGCGACGCACCACCGGACACGGGGCTGTCACGGAACGTGACATCAACCCAGCATGGAGCAGCACCGGGCCGCACCTCGGAACGCGATATTTGCGTCAGGAAGTATTCCCGACATCATCTTTTTCGGTTCCGACCAATCAGCGAGATGCTTGCCGACTACTCCGCGAATCGATCGACCCAGCTGGGAACGAATGACATCCGTTATTCGTCTGCCCGCCACGGCATACCGATTCCGGCAACGAGATGACGCCAGATCCCGCAACTACATCAGGACGGATCCTGCACCTGGATCACACCGGGTCGGTACGCCTTCTGGTGAACGACCGCCGCAGCCGGCGGAAGCCCCAAGGCGGGCCACCCGGACAGATCAGAACGCCACCGGCAAGAGCGACGCCATCGCCCTGACATCACCAAAAAGCGGTCAGCCCGCTCACCGGAGTGATCCGACGAGCGGGCTGACCGACCTTGGTTCTACTGCTACTCGTGGCTCAGACGACGCGGACGGCGTCGGCCTGCGGGCCCTTCTGGCCCTGGGTCACCTGGAACTCGACCCGCTGGCCCTCCTCGAGTGCCTTGTAGCCGTCCATCACGATTGCGCTGTAGTGGACGAAGACGTCAGACCCGCCGCCGTCCACGGAGATGAAGCCGAAGCCCTTCTCCGAGTTGAACCATTTCACCGTGCCCTGAGCCACGTGCCGTTCTCCCTGCTGGTGCAGTCAGGACCCGCACCGCGCGGGCCCCGGGCCGGAACGCTTCGGCGATAGGATTCGCCGCCGCGTTGTTCCGCTGTGTCTCGGTTGAGACACGAACTGACGAACCCCGGCCACGCCTGACGCTACACGTACGCGGCCCCGGACGGGAGTCCTCCGGCAGAAGAAGTCCACTTCACGGCTCGGCATTACGAACATCCACTTCACCGTGGCGGTGTGTCACAGCGCACTCGATCGAAGTCGAGCAGCTACCGGAACAGCTCTTCGCAGGCCTTCGCAGCCCTTCACCGAGCGCCGAAGTAAGGACTCCCAACTCACACGAGTGCGCTGCCGGGCAACGCGGGGCTCTGGCGCGCGGGGCCTTCTCCGGCGCCATGACGCTCGATCGCGGTGGCGATCTCATCCAGGTCGCCGCCGCTGAGAACCACCTCGCCACCGGCCGGCAGCCAGGCTTCGATCTGGTCCGGACGCCGGGCCCCGACAATCGCGGCGGTCACCCCATCGAAGGACAACGTCCAGGCCACAGCCACCGCGGCCACCGTCGTCCCGTTCCGGTCCGCGATGGGGCGCAGCGCGTCCACCAGGGCCAGGTTCCGATCAAGCGCGGGCCGCACGAACTCCGGGGACCGATGGCGCCAGTCATCCTCCGGGAGCGACTGCGAGCGCTCCAGCGACCAGCGGCCACTGAGCAGCCCCGACTGCATCGGGCTGTAGACGATCACTCCGATGTCCCGCATCGCACAGTAGGGCAGGAGATCCGTCGCGGCCAGCCGGTTGATCATCGAGAACGGCGGCTGCAGGACGTCGACACCGCCCACGGTGGCCGCCTCCTCCAGCTGGCCCACCGAGAGGTTCGACACACCCACCGCGCGGACCTTGCCGGCCGCGCGGAGCTCATGCAGAGTGCCAACCGCATCGGCGATCGACGTACCGTCCTGCGGCGGCCAGTGCAGCTGGTAGAGGTCGATACGCTCGGTCCGCAGCCGCCGCAGCGAGGCCTCGACCTCCGCGCGGATCGACGAGGGCGCACCGACCCGCTCCGGCGGCCGGGAGAAGTCGCTCTCGTCCCAGACCAGACCGCATTTGGTGAAGATGTAGGGCCGCTCGTCGGCGGGGATGTCGGCCAGCGCGCGGGCGACCAGCTCCTCGGAGTGGCCGAGCCCGTAGACCGCGGCGGTGTCGATCCAGTTCACCCCGGACCGCACCGCGGCGCGGATCGCCTCGACGGCCTCGGCGTCGTCCTGGGCCCCCCACCCGAACGCCCAGCCCGACCCGCCGATGGCCCATGCGCCGAACCCGACCCGGGTGACGGACATGTCAGTCCTGCCGAGTCGGACGGTCGGCAGCGATTCATGAGCGGTCATTCGGCATCTCCTCGTGAACGTCGGCGCCTGACCCTGGGGCGCCCACCGGACTGCGCGCTGGCGTGACCAGGCTCCGGTGGCTCCGGGCCGCCGGAACGCGGGGACCTAGCCACCGCTCGCCGGACGCCCACCGACACCATCTGGCGCCTGCCGACGTCTGCCGCGCGCCCGCCAGACGTCTCCAGGCCCGATGCTGCCCGACCCGCGCCACGTCCGCCCGTCAAGGTGGCCGGCCACACGCCCGTGATGCGCCGCCACGAGACGAAAGTCACACGCGAGCTGGCCCTCACGAACTACCGCGGACCAGAACCTACCGGGACGCGGACGTCACAGGAGCGGCCGTGGCGCGGGCGAACGTCAGAGGGCCGAACGTCACACAGACGAACGCCGAACAGACGAACGCCGCACGGGTGAGCACCGCACGGACGAGCACCGAACGGGCGAACGTCGCACGGGCGTCAGCGGAACCAGCGGCGGTGGCGGCGGGCGGAGGCCGCCGGCCACAGATCGAAGAAGTCCCGTTCGGCCGTGCGGGCCCGGTGCTCCTCCAGCCCGAGCAGCACGCCCAGCGTGAAGGCGGACGGGTCGCCGGCCTCCTGGGCACGCACCCCCCAGCCTCGCAGCAGGCCGCGGGCGATCGTCGCGTCCTGATGTGTTCCGAGCAGTTCCTGCATCGACTCGGCGAGCCGCGCGAACGCCGCCGCGGACGAGCCGTAGACCGGGCCGACCGCCTCGGCCGCGTAGCGCAGCCGCTTGGCCTGCTTGCGCGCCGAGTGCAGCAGCTCGTCGCGCTCAAGGCCGATCGGCAGGTCACCGGCGCGGGCCACCTTGCGGGTCAGCCGGCGGTCGGCGTCATGCAGCAGACCCGGCAGGATCTTCTCGGCGGGCTTACGGGCGGACCCGGTCAGCGGCGCGTTGACGAGCGCGATCAGATCCTCGAGAAGCTGCAGATAGCGGGCACTGCGCAACATCGCGAGCGCCTCCTCCCGCGCCGCGTTCTGGTCGGCGGCGAGATGGCCGGAGACGACCGCGGCCGCGTCGCCACGGACCAGCTCGGCGGGCAGCTCGGCGAGCCGCTCGGTGAAGTAGGCGATCTGCACCTCCGCGTCACGTGCGCCGGACAGCGCCCCGGCCAGGTCGCGCAGCTCGCCGTCCAGGTGCGCGACGAGCTCGGCGGGGAAGAAGGGCGCAAACGTCCGCAGCGTGCTGCGGGTCCGGCGGCAGGCGACCCGCATCCGGTGCACGGCGTCCGGGGCGTCCAGCCGCACCCGCGGGTCGGTGGCGAGCAGCGTCTCGACCTGGGCGATGAGATACGCACGGATCACGGTGCCAGCCGGGGTGCGGCGGCGCAGCTTGGCCGCGGCGGCGGGCACATCCGGGCCTGGCGCCTCGGCGAGTGCCGGGCCGAGCACCTGAGCCAGCTTCGAGGCGGAAGCCGAGCGGCCGGCCCCGGCGGCCAGCAGCACCCGCTCCACCTCGTCCAGCAGGGCGGGATCGCCCGCACCGAGCTCGACCTCGATCTCGCGCCACTTCTGCGCACCCGCGGCCGAGCCCAGGATGGTGGCGGACACCTGATCGTCGACAACCTCGGCCAGATCCGCACCCGCGTCGTCCCGCAGGCGCCGGGCCGTCCGCAACGTCACCAGGCGGGCGACCGGACGCAGCGCGGCTCCGCGCAGGTACGCCGTGACGAGATCAACGAGGTCGGCGGGCACCGGGGCGCCGTCACCGCCGAGCGGGCGCTGGATCTCGTCCCGCGCCCCGGGGGCGACGGGAAGCTTCAGGTGCCAGCCGGCATCGGGCCCGCCGGTGCGCCGGCGCAGCGTGATGCGGTTGCGGGCCAGCCGCAGGTCCTCGGTGTCGTGGTAGATGGCCTCCAGCGTCACCGCACGGCGGGTCCGCGCCGTCGAGACGCCGGGCACCTGGGCCAGCTTGGGCAGCATGAAGCCCGGATCCACCGAATACTTGCGTTCGATCTCCCGAACCGAGCCCATGCCGGCTCCCTCCCCGTCGTGAGTCGCCCTCGCCGGGACGATCAGTTGGACACCGGACGCATCGGCACCGGGCATCTGCCGCCAGGCAGCCCCCTGGACACGGAAGGGACCCGGCAAGGCACAACACACAACGCAGCCGCAGGCACGTTGCGATCTAGACAACTTTTGTTTGTCTTTTGTTTACCTTAGCGCGGAACGCTACCTCGGAACGGGGATCCACGAGACCTTTCCGGCAAGAATCACGTATCCGACGAAGGCAACACTGTCGATGAGTGTGTGTGCAATCACCAGGGGTAGCACCCGACCGGTGCGCTGGAAGATCCGCCCGAACAGCAGCCCCATCGCGACATTGCCCGCGAACCCGCCCAGCCCCTGGTAGAGGTGGTAAGAGCCGCGCAGCAGCGCGCTCGCCAGCAGGGCGGAGTTCGAGCGCCAGCCCAGCTCGCGCAGGCGGACGAGCAGATAGCCGGCCACCACGACCTCCTCGGCCAGCCCGTTCTCGGCCGCGGAGGCGATCAGCACCGGCACCCGCCACCAGACGTCCGGCAGGCTCGACGGGGAGACCGTGAGGTTCGCGCCGCTGTGCCACGCCGCCAGGTAGAAGGCGAGCCCCACCCCTCCCACCACCGCCGCCAGCGCCGCCCCGCGCAGGCCGTCCCCCCACGGTCGACGCCGATCGAGCCCGATGGCCGCGGCGCCGCCGCCGTGCCGGCCAAGCAGATGGCACACGAGGAACACCGGCACCAACGCGGAGGCGATCGACGCGAGCTGCAACGCGAGATCAAGCCAGGGCCGACCCGGCGCCGCCGACGAGTTCAGGCTCGCGACCTGTGAACGCACCGACTTCTCCGCGGTGAGCACACCGACATAACGGATCAGCGCGAACAGGCCGGAGGATGCGAACGAGACGCCCAGAACGAGGAGGACCTCGTTGCGCAGCAGCCGGTGGCCGAGCGACTCCGCACTGCCCTGGTGGGCCGGCGCCGGCTCCGACGCCGGAGCCGACGCCGGAGCCGGCAGGCTCGTCGTCGTCATCGCCGTCGGAGGCGGCGCGGCTCCTGTGGGCACGGCGGAACCGTCCGCTCGACTGCTACCGGAGCTGGCCCTCATCACCTGACGAAGGTAGTCGCGCCGCCGAAACGACTCCCGCTCCGGGAGCCGCCACCACCGTCCGCACCTGCCCTGGTCCGGCGGGCGCGGCCGAGATCGTCACCGCTCGAAGATCATGGGATTTCGGTCGTCCCAACGACCACGATCCTCAACTCTTGCCCGGTCGCAACGGTTACCCAAGGTGCGACCCGAGGTCACCGCTTGAAGATCATGGGATTTTGGTCGTCCCGACGACCACGATCCTCAACTCTTGCCTGCCGGCAACGACTTTCCGAAGCTCGGGATTCCGCCACGGGCTCTGCGCCAAGATCCTCGACTCTTGCTCGACAGCAAAAACAGTCCCAGCCCCGGCGGCGCTGTACGCACCCCTGACGCAGCGCGGCCCCGACGCAGCGCGGCCCCGACGCAGCGCGGCCCCGACGCAGCGCGGCCCCGACGCAGCGCGGCCCTGCGCCGGCAGCGTGCCGACGCAGGGCCGCTTCCCGGGCCGGTCCCTCGTCAGGACCTGGCCTCGGGGCTGGACACCTCCGGGCTGGAGAACAGGCGGAACAGCATCCACAGTGAAGGCACCAGGATGACGAGCCCGCAGCAGACCGCGATCAGCATCGCCACGATGTTGGCCGAGGGGGCGGCGGCCGAGTCGACCGTCGCCTGGCCCATCACGAGATCCGGGTACTGCGCGGCGGCCCAGCCCCACAGCACGCCGGCGACCGCGAGACCCGCCGTCACACGCGCCGTCGTGAACCTGTGCCGCCACAGCGCCACCAGCGAGGACACCCCACCGATCGCGGAGATCACGACGAACGGGATCGAACGGTCGACGAACCGATCCGCGACCACCGGCGCCTCGGACCACAGCAGAGGCAACAGCGCGGCGGCAAGCAGCCCGGACACGACCGCACCGCCGAGCGCGCGCCGCCGGAAGCCCGGGACCAGATGCGCCGTCTCGGCGCTGGCGGCCGCGTCGCGGCACAGGTACACCGCCGCCAGGAAGGCGGTCACCGCGAGCGCGAAGACACCGCAGAGGATCCCGAAGGCGCTCTTCACCGGGGTGAGCGGTGCGCCTTCGGCGACGTCACCGGTGGCGAGCGCGGCGCCAGCCACCCCGAGGGCGACCGGCGTGATCGCCGACGAGACCGCGAACACGTGACCCCACCAGTGATCCGGCCCGGCGGCGCCTGAGCCGTACGCCCGGTACACGTAGGCCGCGCCGCGCAGCACGATGCCGGCGAGCGCACAGATCAGCGGGATCTCCAGGGTCGAACCGACGACACCGAACGCCGCCGGGAAACCGCTGAACATCATCACCACGACGAAGATGAGCCAGACGTGGTTCGCCTCCCAGATCGGGCCGAGCGCCGCGGAGACGAGCCGGCGCTGGTCCGCGGCATCACGGCCGCGGGCGAACAGGTCCCAGACCCCTCCTCCGAAGTCGGCGCCGCCGGTAAGGGCATAGGCGGTGAGCCCGAGCACCATCACGATGGCGAGCAGGTCCGCGGCGGTCATCGGGCGTCCCCCTCCTGCCCGGCACGGCCCGCGCCGGGACGGCCCGCGCCGGGACGGCCGGGCGGCTCGGTTGTCAGGGCGTCGAATCCGGAGGCTTCCGACCTCGCGGAGCCGCCCGGCAACGCGGACTGTTCCGGCAACGCTGAGGCGTCCGGCCTGGCAGAGGCTTCCGGCGCCGGCGCGGGCTGGCCCGCCGGCGCGGGCCGTGCATCCGGAATGTCCGGTGTGGTGGTGGTCTCGGCGATGGCGCCGCCGAGCACCGGCCCGCCGGTCGCCATCCGGCGCAGGATGAGCACCAGCGCGACCGCGAGGCCCAGGTAGAGCAGGACCGTCCCGGTGAAGATCACCGGCATTCCCTCGGTGGTCGTCACAGCCTCGTCCACCCGCATCCGGCCGTAGACGATCCAGGGCTGACGGCCGCCCTCGGTCACCTCCCAGCCGGCCATCATCGCCGCCACGGAGGCCGGGCCCGAGGCGACCGCCGCCCACAGCCACGGTCTGCCGGTGGGCAGCAGCGGCCGTTCCCCGCGCCGGCGCCGGCGCCAGACCGCGATGCCGGTGGCGCCGGCGAAGGCGATCAGGGCACAGCCGAGCCCGACCATCACGTTGAAGGCCAGGTGCACCTGGCGCGCGTCCGGCCGTTCCTCCGGGGGCACCGCCGACAGGCCCGTGATCTCGTGATCGGCGCTGAAGCCCTCCATCAACGACAGCAGGTTGGGGATCTCGATCCCGTGCCGGACCTCGCCGGTCTCCTCGTCGTAGATCCCGCCGATGGTCAATGGGGCGTGTGTCTGGGTGTGGCCGATCCCCTCCATCGCGGCGAGCTTGATCGGCTGCTTCTCGCCGACCACCCGGGCCGCGATGTCGCCGACGACCAGCTGCAGGGGGGCACAGACGAGCAGGACGGTCAGACCGACGCGCAGTCCGCGCTGGTGATACGCGTCGCGCCGGCCGCGCAGCAGGCCGACGGCATACACCCCGGCGACGATGCCGCCGGTACACATCAGCGCAGCCAGCAGCATGTGGACGAGCTGATGCGGCGCGGTCGCGGCCAGGAACGGGGCGAACGGCTCTGCCGAAACGACCTTGCCATCGACCTCTGTGATGTGACCGGGGGTGTTCATCCAGGCGTTGGCCGTGATGATGAAGAGAGTCGACATCGTCCCGGCGATGGCGATCGGCCACAGCGTCATCCAGTGGGCGCGCGGCGAGAGGCGCTTCCAGCCGTACAGGTACATGCCGATGAAGATCGCTTCGGTGAAGAACGCGAAGCCCTCCAGGGTGAACGACAGTCCGAGCACACCGCCGTACCGGGCCATGAAGGCCGGCCACAGCAGACCGAACTCGAAGGACAGTGCCGTCCCGGAGACTGCGCCGACGGCGAACAGCACCGCGAACGCCTTGGACCACTTGCGGGTGAGCGCCAGCCAGACCGGGTCACGGGTGCGGACCCAGCGGCCTTCGACGAACAACAGGAGCCACGGCATCCCGACGCCGAACACCGCGAAACAGATGTGGAACGCCAGCGAGATCGCGGTCTGCGCGCGCGCCAGGTCGGTGGACAGTGCGCTCGCGCGGGTCACATCCGCAGCCAGCGAGAGCGTCTCGACGTGGGAGAACACCGCGACATCGGTGAGAACTGCGGCGGCTTGGACCATCGGGGCCTCCTACACCGTGGGTAGCAGCGAGCCCGTCGCGTACTTCTACGTCCCGTAGAAAATTCTACGAGATGTAGAAGATTCTACGTTCGGTAGAAGATTTTTTGTTGTGAGATCGAGCGACCTGGCCGAACTTGCAGGCAGGAAGTTCTACGCGGCGTAGGATCGGTCTATGGCTCGCCTGGGTGACCTGGAACGGTCGGTCATGGACGTCCTGTGGTCCGCGGATGGCTGGCTGACCGCACGTGATGTCGCGGCCCGCCTGCACCACGAACGCGACCTCGCCTACACCACCGTGCTGACAGTGCTGGAGCGTCTGGAGCGCAAGGGCTTCGTGCGCCGCCAGCGCGCCGCGCGCGCCCACCGCTACGCGGCGGCCGACAGCCGGGAGACGGTGGTCGCCGAGGCGATGCTGGAAGCTCTGGGCACCGCCGACGACCGGGGCTCCGCGCTCGTCCGCTTCGTCGGCTCGGTCTCCGCGGAGGAGGCCGAGATCCTGCGCCGCGCGCTGGAGCCGACCGGCCCCGCCGGCACGCCCGGGGCGGATGCCGAGACCACACCCGGCGCCGCGGGCGGCAGCGGCGAGCAGGCACACGCGTCCACCAAGGCCGCGGCGGCCGGATCCGACGGCGGCCCGGCGCGAGCCGAGGCCGGCACCGACGTCGACCTCGACGCGGAGACCTCGAGCGCCTGACACGAGCAGCGCGCCTGACACAGGCGCTTCCCCACTCCCTCGCCCCGCGACCGCCGGGCCGCAGGCGAAGAGTTGAGGATTTTGGTCGTTCGGACGACCACGATCCTCAGATCTTGCTCGGCAGCAGGGGCAGGAGCTACAGCCAGCCGGGAACGGCCCTGGCAGCCGGGAACGGCCCTGACGCGGTACGACCCGGGCACGGGCCACCAGTCGTGACCGCACGACGACCGGCCCGGGCCCGCACGCCCGCGCTCCCGCACTGGTCATTTCGCCGCACGGGACCTTTGGCCATGACCACTGTCAGGGGACTACCGGACGTCACCGAAGTCACCCGCCAGCGGCCCAAAACTGCGATGACCAGCGCATTCGGTCAGATGGGGCTCGCGGTCGGCGCGCAATCGTAGTCAGTCCGGGTGCAGAGCGGTAGCGTCAGGCTGGACATGACGACCGCGGCCCTTCTCGCCCTGTTCGCGTGCGCGCTGGCATGGCCGGCCCCACGCCTGCTGGCCGCCGCCCGTTGGCCGCACCGCTGTCCGCGCGCCGCGATCGTGCTGTGGCAGGCGATCGGCCTGGCCGGTGGGGTGTCCGCACTGCTCGCCGCGGCGGCGTTCACTGTGGCCCCGTTGTCGCAGGGCATCCCCGCCGCGATGGCCGACCACGCGGCCAATCTCCTGGCCGGCGAGCCACTCGTCGGGCTCGGCCGGATGAATCTCATCGGTCTCGCGATCGCGGCCGCGCTGGCCGCCCGGCTGTTCGGCGTGTTGGCCGTGTCGACGGCGGCGACGCTGCGTGAACGTCATCGGCACCGGCACCTCGTCGATCTAGCCGGTCACCGGCACCGCGACCACAACCACGATCACATCCACGGCCACGGCCACGGCCGCAGCTCCGGCCACGGCCAGTCCGCGGGATCAGGGACGCCCGCAGGCGTCCCGAACGCGGGCCACGCCAACCCGGCCGACCCGGCAGGTCCAGAAGGCGACCTGGCAGTGCCGATGGGCGCCCCCGCGGGGCCGGAGGGCGGCCTGGCAGGGCCGATGGGCCTGAAGGGGGCGGTGCCGAGCTTCCCGGCGAGGGGTGCACCCTGTGCCTGCACCGGGCCCGCAGCGCCGCCTGGCTGCGCATTCTCGACCATCCGGTCGCCGTCGCCTACTGCGTTCCCGGCGGCCGGCACGCGCGGGTCGTGGTCTCCGAGGGGCTGTTGCGGACGCTGACGCCGGAGGAGCTTGACGCTGTCCTCGCGCACGAGGAGGCGCACGTCGCCGGCCGGCATGACCTGGTGATCCAGCCCTTCATGGCCTGGGAGCGCACCTTCCCGTTCCTGCGCCCCGCCCGCGAGGCCACCGCCGCGGTGTCGCTGCTGGTCGAGATGCTCGCGGATGACGCCGCCGCGCAGCGGACCAGTGGGCGCACGCTGGCGCGGGCACTGGCCCGGCTCGGGGTGACCCGTGCCGCGGTGCCCGCCGGAACGCTGGGGGTGACCGGCATGCCGCCGGGCAACGCTCCCGAGTCGCTGGCGGCGCTGGGCGTCGGCGGGGCCGGCCGCCTCGTCGCCACGATGACCACCTTTCTCGGCGAAAGCCCCGGCGCCCAGCGGCGCAGTCCCGTGCACACACCTGTTGTCGCCCGGATCTCCCGGCTGCTCGACCCCCCGACGGTCCCGATCTGGCTGCCCGGCGCGGCCTACCTCACCGCGGTGGGGGTGTTCCTCACCCCGGTCCTGTTGCTGATCCTCTGAGAGACGTCCTTTGACCAGTCGCCCCGGCCCGTCGTCGCCCGCATCGGAACCAGACGGCCCCGCGGCCGGCGCGCAGGCGGGACCAAAGTCGCAACCACCACCGAAGTCACAACCGACGTCACCGCCACCAACGCCGACGTCACCGCCGCCGGCGGCGCCGACGGCGCCGGCCTCGTCGCCGTCGTCGCGGAGCCGGGCGCAGGACCCGGGTGGTTTCTCCGGCGGTGTCTCCTCCGACGCACGCCACGCGGCAGTGCGTGCCGACGTGCGCCGGCTGGGAACGCTGCTCGGTGAGGCGCTCACCCGCCACGAGGGCGCCGAGCTACTTGACCTGGTCGAACGGGTCCGGCTGCTGGCCCGCGGTGAGGACGCCGGCGCCGAGCTCGCCGCGGTGCTCGACGAGGTCGACGCATCCAGGGCGATTCCGCTGGCCCGGGCGTTCAGCGCCTACTTCCAGCTGGCCAACATCACCGAGCAGCTGCACCGCTCACGGGAGATCTCCGACCGGTCGAGCGGGCGGCTGCAGGCGCTCACCGAGCAGATCGCCGACGCCGTGGCCGACGGCAGCCTGGACCCGGGTCTGCCCGCCGAGGTGATGCGGCGCCTTGAGCTCCGGCCGGTGTTCACAGCGCATCCCACCGAGGCCAGCCGACGCTCCGTGCTGGACACCCTGCGCGGCATCGCGGATCTGCTCGACGCCTCCGATGATCCGCGCCGCCCCGGCGCCGGCGACGAGCGGCTGGCCCGGCGGCTCGCCGAGATGGTGGACGTCCTGTGGCAGACCGACGAGCTGCGGGTCGAGCGGCCCAAGCCGGCGGATGAGGCCCGGTCCGCCACGTACTACCTGGGGTCGATCATCACCGAGGTCCTTCCGGACCTGCTGGAGGACCTGGACCGGGCGCTGGCCCGGATCGGCGTGGAACTGCCGGTCACCGCCCGCCCGCTGACGTTCGGCTCGTGGGCGGGCGGCGACCGGGACGGCAACCCGAACGTCACCCCGGCGGTCACCCTTGAGGTACTGAACCTTCAGCACGAGTTCGGCATCAGGGTGCTCACCGCGGCGCTCGACCGGCTGGTCCGTGAGCTGACCGCGTCCACCCGGGTCGTCGGGGAGATCGGTGCCGGGCTGCGGGCCGCGCTGGCAGCGGACCGGGCGGCGCTGCCCGAGGTGTACGACCGGTTCATCCGGCTCAACGCCGAGGAGCCCTACCGGCTCAAATGCAGCTACATCCTGGCCCGGCTGGCCGCCACCCGGGCCAGGCTCGCCGCCGGCTCCCCGCATGTGCCGGGCAAGGACTACCTGCGGATCACCGAGCTGGTGGACGAGCTGGAGCTCATGCGGGCCTCCCTCGCCGCCAGCCACGGTGAGCTGGTGGCGAACGGGCCGCTGCTGCGCGCGATCCGGACCGCGAACGCCGCCGGGCTGTCGTTGGCGACACTCGACATCCGTGAGCACGCCGACGCCCATCACGCGACCCTCGGCGCGATCTACGACCAGCTCGGCGAGCTCGACGTCCCCTACGCCAGCCTGGACCGACCGGCCCGGCTCGCGCTGCTGGTGGCGGAGCTGGCGGGGCGCCGACCGCTGCTCGGCGCGGTCCCGCCGCCGCTGCCGGAACGCGCCGCGCGGACCTTCGAGCTGCTCACCACGGTGCGCCGGGCGCTGGACCTGTACGGCGACGGTGTCATCGAGAGCTACATCGTGTCGATGACCAGAGGCGTCGACGACATCCTCGCGGTCGTCGTCCTCGCACGGGAGGCGGGGCTCGTCGGCACGGGCCGCTCCGCGGGAGCGGAAACCGGCTCGGGCACCGCGGCCGGCACGGGCACCGCGGCGGGCACGGGCACCGCGGCGGGCACGGGCACCGGGGCGGGCACGGGCACCGGGGCGGGCACGGGCGGGGCGTGGGCGCGCATCGGATTCGTCCCGCTGTTCGAGACCGTCACCGAGCTGCGGGCGGCGGGCAGCCTGCTCGAGCGGCTGCTCGCCGATCCGTCCTACCGCTCGCTGGTCGCGGCGCGTGGTGACGTGCAGGAGGTCATGCTCGGCTACTCGGACTCGTCCAAGGACGCCGGCATCACCGCGTCCCAGTGGGAGATCCACAAGGCGCAGCGCGAGCTGCGGGACACCGCGCGGGCCCACGGCGTCGTCCTGCGGCTGTTCCACGGCCGGGGCGGCTCGGTCGGCCGTGGCGGTGGCCCCTCCGGGGAGGCGATCCTCGCCCAGCCGTACGGCACCCTGGACGGGCCGATCAAGGTCACCGAGCAGGGCGAGGTGATCTCGGACAAGTACATCCTGCCCAGCCTCGCCCGACAGAACCTGGAGATCGCCCTGGCCGCGGTGGTCGAGGCCTCGGTGCTGCACCGGACCTCGCGGCAGCCCGATCAGGTCCTCGCCGGCTGGGACGACACGATGGCCGCCGTCTCGGACGCGGCGCAGGGCGCCTACCGGTCGCTGGTGGCCGATCCGGCGCTGGTGCCGTTCTTCCTCGCCGCGACGCCCGTCGACGAGCTGGGGAACCTCAATATCGGTTCCCGGCCGGCGCGGCGGCCCGGTGGCACCGGGGGGCTCGCCGACCTGCGGGCCATCCCCTGGGTGTTCGGCTGGACGCAGTCACGGATCCTGCTGCCCGGCTGGTTCGGGGTCGGCTCCGGTCTGGCCGCTGCGCGCGCGGCCGGAGCCGGCGACGAGCTGGCCGAGATGTACCGCTCCTGGCACTTCTTCCGCACCTTCCTCGGCAACGTCCAGATGACGCTGGCCAAGGCGGACCTCACGATCGCGCGCCGCTACGTGTCCACCCTGGTGGACCCCGCGCAGGCAGGCCTGCTCGACGTCATCCGGGCCGAGTACGACCGCACGGTACGCGAGGTCCTGAGCGTCACCGGCCAGTCGGAGCTGCTGGAAACCGCACCGGTGCTGCGGCACACCCTGCAGGTCCGGGACGCCTATCTCGCCCCGCTGCACGCCCTGCAGGTATCACTGCTGGCCCGCACCCGGGCCGCCGGCGACGACGCGGATCCCCGCCTGCGCCGCGGCCTGCTGCTGACCATCAACGGCATCGCCGCCGGCCTTCGCAACACCGGGTGACGCCACTGGCACCGCGGACCCCACTGACCCTGCTGACCCCACTGACCCTGCTGACCCTGCTGCCCCTGCTGACACTGCTGACGCCACCGCGCCGGCGACGCGCCGGCGACGAGGCGCGGTCGTCAGGCCCAGGAGCAGGGTGGCCGCGCTGGCGGCGACGACGACCCACCGGCCGGCCGGGCTCATCGCATCGATCATGGTCGTCGACACGCCCCCGCCCCCAGCCCCACCTGCCGCCGCCGTGACGGTGACCGCCGCGACGGACCCGACCAGTGCGACGCCCAGCGACTGGCCTACCTGGCGGCTCGTCGAGGCGACCGCCGCGGCCACTCCAGCCTGCTCGACCGGCATGCCGGAGACCGCGGTGTTCGTGATCGGCGCGTTCACCAGCCCGAAGCCCGCCCCGAACACCACGTAGGCGATCAGCAGCTGCCCGGTCGAGCTGCCGGCGTCGAAGCCGACCATCGCGAGGCTGCCCAGCGTGAGGCCGACCCCCGCCGCGAGCAGCGAGGGCCTGGGACCGAACCGCGCGACCGCCCGCCCCGACAGCGGCGCGCCGATGATGATGCCCGCCGCCATCGGCAGCGTCACCAGGCCCGCATGCAGCGGTTCGTAGCCGCGGACGTCCTGCAGGTAGATGGTGTTGAGCAGCAGCGAGCCGCCGAGCGCCCCCAACGCGCACACCGCGGTCAGCGTCGCCCCCGAGAACGACGCGACGCGGAACAGGCGGACGTCCAGCAGCGGTTCCTCGCGGCGGGACTCGTAGCGCACCAGCAGCGCCACCGCGACGCCGGCGCCGGCGAGCAGGCCGAGGGTCCTGGCGGACGTCCAGCCGGCCTCGGGCGCGGCGATGAGTGAATACGTCAGCGCGGCGAGAATGAAGATCACGAGTACCTGGCCGACCGCGTCCAGGCGCCGTGGCCGCGCCGCGCGTGACTCCGGCACGTACAGCTGGGCCAGGGTCAGGGCGATCAGGCCGATCGGGATGTTGATCCAGAAGATCGAACGCCAGCCGACCCACTCGACCAGGACACCGCCCAGTACCGGGCCGAGCGCCATACTGATACCGATCACCGCCCCCCAGACGCCGATGGCCCGCGCCCGCTCGCGTGGGTCGGTGAACGTGTTCGTGATGATCGACATCGCCACCGGGTTGAGCATCGAGCCGCCGACGGCCTGCACCATCCGGAACGCCACCAGCCAGTGCAGGCTGGGCGCGATGCTGCACAGCAGGGAGCCGAGGGTGAACAGCGCGAGACCGGTCTGGAAGATCCGGCGGCGGCCCAGCCGGTCCCCCATCGAGCCGGCGAGCATGAGCAGGCTCGCCAGCACGATGGTGTAGCTGTCGATGGACCACTGCAGGCCGGCGGGGGACGCGTCGAAGTCACGCCGCAGCGAAGGCAGCGCGATGTTCACGATCGTGTTGTCGAGCCCGACGATGAGCAGGCTCATCGAACAGATCCCGAGCACGGCGAGCCTTCGGTTCCTGGTCAGTTCGGCTTCGACCATCGGACGGATCACCTCCGGGGCGGATGGCGGCTCTGCACCCCTTGCGGCGTCGGGGGCAATTGTTTAGCTTATAGCAACTAATGGATGAGGCTTCCCGGATCTTTTACCTCGCCCCGGATCACCCGTCCACCCGTCTCGGGCACCCGGGCACCACGTGCTGCCGCCACTGCCGCCGCTGTCGCCACCGCCGATGCCGATGCCGATGGCCACTGACCACTGGCCGCTGGCCGCTGTCGCCGTCGCCGTCGCCGTCGAGCAAGATCCGAGGATCCTCGTCACCCAGAGAGCGCGTAGCAAAATCCCGAGAAGTAGCGGATCCGGGCCCACCGACATTGACCGGGCAGTCCACACCCACCCGCCGCACGGCGACCCGCCGGGCATCCCGCGCCGCCACACAGCGCCAACAATTCACACCAATAGCGGCAGCCGGGACATTGACAATCCGCAAGAAGTGGGGATTTCGGTCGCTGCAACAGCCATAATCCTCACTTCTTGCTCGGACGCAGTGGCGGCAGCGGACGCCCGAGGCCCGGGATCCTGCGACGGGCTCCAGAACGACCAGAATCCTCAGGTCTTCGGACTCCCCGAGCGGGAGCGGGCGGCGCCTGTCGGCTGCGTGGACGCGGAAACGCCGATACGCCCGGACGTCTTGTGGACGTCACGGGCGCACCGGCGTCATGCCTGGGACGGTAGCCCCAACCCTGATCCACACCTCACCCAGCCACAGCCAACCTACGAAGGTCGCGCGACACGGGATCAGCGCATTGATCGATCAGCTCAGATCTTGTGACCCCAGCACGGCTTCGAGCTCACCCACGGACTCGAACCCTGCTGCGCATACAGAATATGCGCACGCTTCCACTGCTCAGCCACACTCGCGTTCTGCGGCAGACCCTTACCACCCACCGCATGCCACGTGCCCGGCATGAACTGGAACAGCCCACCAGCACCAATCGAGTTCACCACACGCGGATTACCACCGGACTCACACGGCACCACAGCACTCAGGAACCTGTGCGCATCCGGCCGCGCCGCGGCACTCGCCGGCTGGGACATCGCGATACCGCCACCAATCGTCGCCGCCAACACCGGCGCGACCAGCAAA
>NZ_ADGX01000041.1 GCF_000177675.1 Parafrankia sp. EUN1f | reverse complement strand
CGGCGCGGGTGGGCGGGCACCGACGGTGGTGCGGTTCAACGGCGGGGCGCAGGCCGCCCACAACGTCGTCACCGACGACGGCCGGCATCACACGTTCGCCCAGTTCGGCGCCGGTTCGTTCACCCCGGGCTGCGCCACCCACCTGGCCCGCACGATGCTCGTCGATCCGTTCGCCCTGGTGGCGGAGGCCGCCCACCTGGAGTCGGTCGGCGTGCCCGACCCCTTCGCCAGGCTGACGGTGGACGGCGAGGCCCTGCTCACCACCCCGTACCACGCGATCGCGAACCGGGTCCGTGAGCTGGCCCGGGGCGCCGGGCGGCACGGCTCGTGCGGGATGGGCATCGGGGAGACGGTGTCCTACGCGCTGGCCCGGCCGGCCGTGGCGCCGCGGGTCGCCGACTGCCGCAGCCCGTCGCGCCTGCGCGCCCGGCTGCGTGAGCTGCACGACTGGCTGCGCGCCGAGCTCACCGCACTCGCCGGGCTCGCCGCACCCGCCGGGCTCGGCGCGGCCGGCTCCGGCGGGCAGACAGGGCCCGCTCGGCTCACGGCGCTGCCGGCGGTGGAGGAGATACCGGAGGTGGAGGACTGCGTGGCGGTGCTCACCGCCTTCGGCCAGCTGACGCGGATCGTCGACAGCTCCTGGCTGCGGGTGCTGTGCGACCGCGGGCCGGTCGTGTTCGAGGGGGCGCAGGGCGTGCTGCTCGACGAGTGGCATGGCTTCCACCCGTTCACGACCTGGTCGACGACGACCGCGCGCAATGCCGAGGAGTTGCTGGCCGAAGTGGGCCGGGGCGGGACGGCCCGGCGCCTCGGAGTCGTGCGTGCCTACACGACCCGCCATGGGCCCGGGCCGCTGGTGACCGAGGACGCGGAGCTGACCGCCGCGTTGCCGGACGTCCACAACGGGACCGGCCGGTGGCAGGGGGCGTTCCGGGTGGGTCACTTCGACGCGGTCGCGCATCGGTACGCGGTCGAGGCCGCCGGCGGTGTGGACGCGCTCGCGCTCACGCACCTGGACGTGGTCGAGCGGCTGCCGCCGGGGCTGGGGCTGTGGGTCTGCGACGCCTACCGGATCGACGGGGCGACGGTCAGCCGGCTGGTGGCGGGGCCTCCCGGCGATCTGGACCGGCAGGAGGCGCTGACCCGCAGGCTTGCGCGCGCCGAGCCGGTGCTCGGCGCGCGCCCCGACGTCGATGCCTGGCCCGATCTGGTGACCGAGCTGTTGGACGCGCCGGTGACGCTGCTCTCACGCGGCCCGCGCGCCGCGGACAAGCAGGTCACCGGACGAGCAGGTCACCGGACAGGGCTCAGTGCAGGGGCCCCATGCAGTCCTTGCACCGCTCGCTGAGGATGGACAGGAGCTCGACCGCCTTGATCGAGGCGTCCCGCACCTTGGCGAGGTCCTGTGAGGAGTTCAGCCGCAGCAGCGCGGCCTCCGCGCCGTCGGTGGCGCCTTCGCTGAGCGCTTCGACGATCTCCGCCGCCGGGGTGCCGTACTGGTACAACAGCACCTGCTTGTCCTGATAGGACGGCAGCTCGGCGGGGAGATGGCCGAGGCCGACTCCGGCGAGTTTCCGGCTGAGTATCTGTCGTACATTGGTGCCGAGCCGGCCATAGCCGCCGATCTCACGCAGGACTGCCATGTCGATGCGATAGACACCGTTGTTGCCGACGACCGCGGTGCGCAGTTCTTCCCATGAGATGGGCGAGCCGGACCAGGCGTCGACGGCCTGAGCTTCCGTCACTTCCTACCGTCCTGGCTTTCGGTACCGCTGCGGATGGGCACGAGCTGTCGAGTCGTTCAACCTGCCGAGCCGTTCAACCTGTCGGGTCGTCCTGTCTGTCGAGTCGTCCGCGTCTGCCGAGATTGCCTGTCGAGCTGTTTGCGGGTGCGCACGCGCGCCTTTTTCCGCGTGTGCGCGAGGCAACGCTACCCGGCCCACCGGACCTGGTCCAGAACGGCCCGGTGGGTGCGGTTTCCGAGACGTAAATCCCGCCACGACCCACGGCCGGGCTGGTTCGGTGGAGGGTGCCGCGAAGGGGGTCGTGGCCCACGGTATCCGCAGCGGGGACGATAGTGGTCCGCGAACACGGCAGAAATCTCGGGTATAGTTCCGCAGGCACGGATGTGAGCTGTTCGGGTTGGCGCAGATGCGGCTGTAGGCGAAAGTCTTCGGTCGGTAATCCTGTGTTTCACGTCATACCTGGGCAGGTATATCTGGTGCGGTCACCAGCGAGGATACTTCCGATTAACGAGGCGCTGATCGGGTCGAAACCGGGTCAGGCACCGAGTGGGGGTCCCCGTAGGGCCCCGTGCCGCGGCTTCTGCTAAGGCGCGTGCCAGCGCACGTGCAGGTAGCGCCGCCGGTAATGGCCAGCAGGATAAGTTTTTCCTCGGGATTATCTTTCGTGCTTTCCTGAGTGGCCAGTTCACCGTCATCCCGATCGATTTCTTGTTAACGGGGCGGTTACCGACGTACATGCTTCCGAAATGAATTCCTCCTACGGTTCCTAGACATCGCGGCACGCCGGGTGGACGAGCTACCAGCGCCCATTCGGTTGCGGGGCCACGACCGCGACCGAATTCCGGCCCGCGGGACGCACTGTGCGAAACCGTGCATGCGTACCCAGGCTCCAGGAGGAGAAGTAATGCGCCAGATCGCGTTCTACGGCAAGGGTGGTATCGGCAAGTCCACCACCCAGCAGAACACCATGGCCGCCATGGCCGAGATGGGCCGCCGGGTCATGATCGTCGGCTGCGACCCCAAGGCCGACTCGACCCGCCTCATCCTGCACTCGAAGGCCCAGACCTCGGTCATCGAGCTCGCTGCCGAGAAGGGTTCCGTCGAGGACCTGGAGCTCGACGAGGTCCTGGTCGAGGGTGCGTGGGGCATCAAGTGCGTCGAGTCCGGTGGCCCGGAGCCGGGCGTCGGCTGCGCCGGCCGTGGCGTCATCACCTCCATCACCTACCTGGAGGAGGCCGGCGCCTACGAGAACCTCGACTTCGTCACCTACGACGTCCTCGGTGACGTTGTGTGCGGTGGCTTCGCGATGCCGATCCGCCAGGGCAAGGCCCAGGAGATCTACATCGTGACCTCCGGCGAGATGATGGCCATGTACGCGGCGAACAACATCTCCCGCGGCATCCTCAAGTACGCCCACTCCGGTGGCGTGCGTCTCGGTGGCCTCATCTGCAACAGCCGTAACACCGACCGCGAGGACGAGCTGATCATGGAGCTCGCCCGCCGTCTCAACACCCAGATGATCCACTTCATCCCGCGTAACAACGTCGTGCAGCACGCCGAGCTGCGCCGGATGACGGTCATCGAGTACGACGCGCAGAACAGCCAGGCCAACGAGTACCGCCAGCTGGCCAAGAAGATCGACGAGAACGAGATGAAGACCATCCCCACCCCGATCAGCATGGACGAGCTGGAGGACCTGCTGATCGAGTTCGGGATCATGGAGCAGGAGGACACGAGCATCATCGGCCAGAAGGCTGCCGCGACCGCCTGACCGACCCGGCTCCAGCTCTGTCACCGTCGAGGATGAGGTTCCGATCATGACGACGACGCCGACCCCGCCGCGGGCCGAGACCGAGGCGATGATCGCCGAAGTCCTGTCGCACTACCCCGCGAAGGCGGCCAAGTTCCGCGCCAAGCACCTCAAGGCCAACGACCCCGAGGGGTCGAAGGAGTGCGAGGTCAAGTCCAACATCAAGTCCCGCCCCGGAGTCATGACGATCCGTGGCTGCGCCTACGCCGGCTCCAAGGGCGTGGTGTGGGGCCCGGTGAAGGACCTGGTCACCATCAGCCACGGCCCCGTCGGCTGTGGCCAGTACTCCTGGGCCACCCGGCGTAACTACGCCCGCGGCCCGTGGGGTGTCACCAACTTCGCCGCGATGCAGGTCACCACGGACTTCCAGGAGAAGGACATCGTCTTCGGCGGTGACCCCAAGCTGGCGCAGGTCTGTGACGAGATCAACGAGCTGTTCCCGCTGGCCAAGGGCATCTCGGTGCAGTCCGAGTGCCCGATCGGTCTGATCGGTGACGACATCGAGGCCACCTCCCGCGCGGCCTCGAAGAAGCTCGGCAAGCCGGTCATCCCGGTTCGCTGTGAGGGCTTCCGCGGTGTCAGCCAGTCGCTGGGCCACCACATCGCCAACGACGCGGTCCGCGACCACGTGCTCGGCACCGGTGGCGAGAACCACGTCTCCACCCCGTACGACGTCGCGCTCATCGGTGACTACAACATCGGTGGTGACGTCTGGGCGTCGCGCCGGATCCTGGAGGACATGGGCCTGCGGATCATCGCCCAGTGGTCCGGTGACGGCACGATCAACGAGATGGCCTCGACGCACCTGTCGAAGCTGAACCTGATCCACTGCTACCGGTCGATGAACTACATCTGCACCACCATGGAGGAGCGCTACGGCACTCCGTGGATGGAGTTCAACTTCTTCGGCCCGTCCAAGATCGTCAAGTCGATGCGTGCCATCGCGGAGAAGTTCGACGAGACGATCCAGGCCAAGACCGAGGCCGCGATCGCCCGGTACCAGAAGCAGTTCGACGAGATCATCAAGGCCTTCCGGCCGCGGCTCGAGGGCAAGCGGGTCATGCTCGCCGTCGGTGGCCTGCGCCCCCGCCACACCATCGGCGCCTACGAGGACCTCGGCATGGAGGTCATCGGCACGGGCTACGAGTTCGCCCACAAGGACGACTACACCCGGACCTACGGGATGCTCAAGGAAGGCACGGTCCTCTACGACGACCCGACCGCCTTCGAGCTCGAGGAATTCGCGAAGTTCCTGAAGCCGGACCTCATGGGTGCCGGTGTCAAGGAGAAGTACGTCTTCCACAAGATGGGCATCCCCTTCCGCCAGATGCACTCCTGGGACTACTCCGGGCCGTACCACGGCGTCGACGGCTTCGCGATCTTCGCCCGCGACATGGACATCGCCATCAACAGCCCGACCTGGGACCTGATGGAGACCCCGTGGTCGAAGTCCGGAGAGGTCTCCTGACCAGCTAGTTCCGGCTCCGCCGGCAACCACCGGCGACCACCGGTGATCACCGGTGGCTGCCGGCGGCCATCAGTGAGCCTTCTCCATCTCGCGGCGCACGGCCAGGAATGCCGTCAGCCCGAGTCGGCGATGGAAAAGGCTCAAGTCACGGCAGAAAGGAGGAGGTCCGGTGACGACGACTCCCGAGACGAACAGTCACATCCCGCTTAAGGTCCTCGACCACACCGAGCTGTTCAAGGACGAGGTCTACACCAAGCAGTTCGAGACCAAGCGCGAGTTCGAGAACGGTGCGGACGACGCCGAGGTCAACCGGGTCCTGGAGTGGACCCGCACCTGGGAGTACCGCGAGAAGAACTTCGCCCGCGAGGCCCTGACCGTCAACCCGGCCAAGGCCTGCCAGCCGCTCGGCGCGGTGCTCGCGGCCATCGGCTTCGAGGGCACGCTGCCCATCGTGCACGGGTCGCAGGGCTGCGTCGCGTACTTCCGCAGCCACTTCGCGCGGCACTTCAAGGAGCCCGTCCCGGCGGCCTCCACCTCCATGACCGAGGACGCCGCGGTCTTCGGCGGGATCAACAACCTGGTCGAGTCGTTCGCGAACTCGACGGCGCTGTACAAGCCGAAGCACATCGCGGTCAGCACCACCTGCATGGCCGAGGTCATCGGCGAGGACCTCTTCGCCTACATCCGCACCGCGCGGGACCAGGAAGCCATCACCCAGGAGTTCCCGGTCTCGTACGCCCACACCCCGAGCTTCGTGGGCTCGCACCTCAACGGCTACGACGTCATGATCAAGGGCATCCTTGACATGGTCACGGCGGGGCCGGACGCCAAGGCTCCGCAGACCGGTGGGAAGCCGCAGCTCAACATCTTCCCCGGTTTCGAGACCTACCTCGGCAACCTGCGTGAGTACCGCCGGATCCTCGAGCTGATGGGGGTCGCCCCCCTGATCCTCGGCGACCACTCCGACGCGCTCGACTCGCCGGCGAACGGGGAGTACGACCTCTACCCCGGTGGCACCAAGCTGGCGGACGCCGCGACCGCCAAGTTCAGCAAGGCCAGCGTCGTCCTGCAGGAATCCACGATGCGCCGGACGGCGGAACTCGTCCGGGACACCTGGAAGCAGGAGACGGCCGTCCTGGAGACGCCGATCGGCATCCGGGGCACCGACCAGTTCCTGACCGAGATCGCGCGGTTGACCGGCCTGCCGGTCCCGGCCGAGCTCACCGTCGAGCGTGGACGTCTCGTCGACGCCCTCGCCGACTCGCACGCCTACCTGCACGGCAAGCGGGTCGCGATCGCCGGCGACCCGGACCTGGTCGTCGCGCTGACCCGGTTCGTGCTGGAGTGCGGCATGGTGCCGGTGCACCTGGTGAGCACCAACGCCGACAGCGGTTTCAAGGCGCGCATGGAGAAGGTTCTCTCCGCGAGCAAGTTCGGCGACGCCGCCACCGTCTGGCCGGAGAAGGACCTGTGGCACCTGCGGTCGCTGGTCTTCACCGAGCCGGTCGACCTGCTCATCGGCAGCACCTACCTGAAGTACATCTCCCGGGAGGCGAACGTTCCGCTGCTCCGGGTCGGATTCCCGATCTTCGACCGTCACCACCTGCACCGCCAGGCGACTATCGGGTACACCGGTGGGCTGAGCCTGCTCACCCAGATGGTGAACACCTTCCTGGACGAGCTGGACCGCAACTGCCTGCCGCATAGCTTCGACGCCGTGCGCTAGGTCCCGTTCGGGGGATGTCTCCTGAGCATCGGCATCCCCCGAACGGTACGCACGGCCTTCCCAGTGGTCGGCCGGCCGGCGGCCCCACGCCCCCGCTCGGACGGAGCCCCGCCCGCGCGCCGGGACCGCGCCCCCTGTGTCGCGAGAGGCCGGCGCCCCGCCCCTGCCGGGGTCGGCGCCCTGGTCGGCCGGCCACACCCCCACCGCCGACAACCGCTCCGGTTCAGAAGAACCGCTGGTCCATCGAACGGCCCCGCTCACCCAGCTCATTGAGGGCAACGCCCTCCCAAGCGGAGAGATCGCCATGGCCGCCACTGACCGCGCAACTCTCTTCACCGAACCGGCCTGTGACCACAACCGGGAGAAGTCCGCGAAGGAGCGCAAGGCCGGCTGCCCCAAGCCCGCGCCTGGTGGCACCAGCGGGGGCTGCACCTTCGACGGTGCGCTGATCACCCTGGTCCCGATCGTTGACAGTGCCCATGTCGTGCACGGCCCCATCGCCTGCGCCGGCAACTCCTGGGACGGGCGGGGAAGCCTGTCGTCAGGACCCGACCTCTACCGACGCGGCTTCACCAGCGACGTCGGCGAGCAGGATGTGATCTTCGGTGGCGAGCAGCGCCTGTTCGACACCATTCTCGAAGCCGTCGAGCGACACCGGCCGCCAGCGGTGTTCGTCTACTCGACCTGCGTCACCGCCATGATCGGCGACGATCTCGACGCCGTGTGCGCCGCCGCCGCCACGCACACCGGCGTGCCGGTGATCCCGGTGCACGCGCCGGGCTTCGTCGGCAACAAGAACCTCGGCAACAAGATCGCCGGTGACGCGCTGCTCGATCACGTCATCGGCACGGTCGAACCGGCCGACGTGAGCGAGTACGACGTCAACCTGGTTGGCGAGTACAACATCGCCGGCGAGCTGTGGGACGTCCTGCCCACGCTGTCCAAGCTGGGCCTGCGGGTGCGGGCCTGCATCAGCGGGGACGCCCGCTACGCCGACGTCGCCGCCGCCCACCGGGCCCGCGCGACGATGGTCGTCTGCTCCCGGGCCCTGCTGGGGCTGGCCCGCGGGCTGGAGGAGCGCTACGACATCCCCTGGTTCGAGGGCAGCTTCTACGGCGTCCGGGCGATGAACGACACGCTGCGCCAGTTCGCCCGCCTGCTCGGCGGCGGCGCGCTCGCCGAGCGCGCCGAGGAACTCATCGAGCTCGAGCAGACCGCCGTCGACCTGGCCCTGGAGCCCTACCGGGAGCGGCTCGCCGGCAAGCGCGCCGTCCTCTACACCGGCGGGGTCAAGAGCTGGTCGATCGTCGCCGCGCTGCAGGACCTCGGGATCGAGGTCGTCGCGAACGGCATCACCAAGAGCTCCGACGGGGACGTCGAGAAGATCTCCGAGCTGCTCGGCCCGGATGCGAAGATCGTCTCCGAGGGCAGCCCGCGCGAGCTGCTGCGCATCGCGGACGAGACCCGCGCGGACATCCTGGTCGCCGGTGGCCGCAACATGTACACCGCGCTCAAGGGGCGGCTGCCCTTCCTGGACATCAACCAGGAGCGGCACATCCCCTACGCGGGCTACCGCGGCGCCGTCGAGCTCGCCCGCCGCCTCGACCTGGCCCTGACCAACCCGGTGTGGGAGCAGGTCCGTGCCCCCGCACCCTGGGACGTCGCCAGCACCTCAGCGGGGGTGGCGTGATGGCGCGGGTCGTCACGAGCAGCCGGCGGGCCGGCCTGGACCCGCTGAAGTTCAGCCAGCCCCTCGGCGGCGCCCTGGTCTTCCTCGGCCTCGCCAGCTCCATGCCGGTGATGCACGGCTCGAAGGGCTGCGCCTCGTTCGCCAAGGCGCTGCTCACCCGGCACTTCAACGAGCCCGTTCCGCTGCAGACCACCGGGATCACCGAGGTCACCGCGGTCATGGGCAGCGGTGAGGAGCTCGTGGTGCACCTCGACGCGATTCGCGCCAAGCAGCGCCCCGAGATCATCGGGCTGCTTACCACCGGGGTCACCGAGGTCAGCGGCGAGGACGTCGCCGGCCAGATGCGCCAGTACATCGCGATGATGGAGCACACCACTCCCGAGGGCGCCCCGCTGATCGTGCGGGTGTCGACGCCTGATTTCGTCGGCGGCCTGTCGGACGGCTGGTCGGCCGCGTTGCGGGCGCTCGTCACGACGGTGCCGTTCGACGGCCCCGACCCTGACGGGCCCGACCCTGACGGCCTCGAGCGTGAGACCACGGTCGCGGTGCTCGTCGGCCCGTCCCTGACCGCCGCGGACCTCGACGAGCTGAGCGCGCTGATCCGCTCGTTCGGGCTGAGCCCGATCCTCGTCCCGGACCTGTCGGGCTCGCTGGACGGGCACCTCGCCCCGGCCTGGCAGCCGACGACGACCGGCGGGACGGACCTGACCCGGCTGCGCCGCCTCGACCGCGCGGGCCTGGTGATCACGGCCGGGGCGACCGCGGCCGCCGCCGGTGCCGACCTCGCCGGCCGCACCGACGCCGATCTCCTGCGCTATGACCACCTCAGCGGCCTGCGGGCGGTGGACGGGCTGGTCAGCGACCTGATGGCCCGGTCCGGCCGCGGTCCGTCCTACGAGGTGCGCCGGGCCCGGGCCCGCCTCGCCGACGGCCTGCTCGACACCCACTTCTACCTGGGCGGCGCCCGGGTCGCGCTCGCGATGGAGCCCGAGGCGCTGGTCGCCGTCGGCTCGCTGCTGTGCGACGTCGGCGTCGAGATCGTGGCGGCAGTCTCCCCGACGGACGCCCCCGTGCTGGCCACCGCCCCGTGGGACGAGATCGTCATCGGCGACCTGGTCGACCTGGAGGAGCGGGCGGTCGAGGGCGGTGCGGAGCTGGTCATCGGGTCCAGCCACACCCGGGCGGTCGCCGACCGCATCGGCATCCCGCACCTGCCGGTCGGCTTCCCGATCTATGACCGGCTCGGCGCGGCCCTGCGCACGACCGCCGGGTACAGCGGCAGCCTGCGGCTCCTGGTGGACGCGGCGAACCGGCTGCTCGACCACCACCACCAGCACGCAGAGCACCAACACGCAGAGCACCCGAACGCGGAGCACCAGCACATAGAGCACCAGCACATAGAGCACCAGCACGCCGACCACCGCGCGGAACCGCACCGGGACGACCCGGGCCACCGCGCCGAGCGCAGCGACGTCGACGTCAGCCCGCACCCGATCCACCCGTTCGACGAGCTCGACGTTCTGTGCGAGGAGCCCTCATGTTGAAGATCGCCTTCGCGACCGGCGACGGAAGCGCCGTCGACCAGCACTTCGGCTGGTGCCGCCGGTTCGACGTCTACGAGGTCGGACCGCAGGGCTACCGACTGTTCGAGACCCGTGAGCTCGGGCCCGCCGAGGAGGACGAGGAGGACAAGATCGCCTCTCGGCTGGCCGCCGTCACCGACTGCGCGATCCTCAACGTCTCCGACATCGGAGGGACCGCGGCCGCGAAGGTCATCAAGGCCCAGATCTACCCGATGAAGGTCGCCAAGGGCACCGCGATCGACGGCCTGCTCACCAAGTTCGTCGACGTGCTCGCCGGCAGCCCGCCGCCGTGGCTGCGCAAGATCCTGCGGGCGCACAGCCCCCAGGAAGCTCCCGCCTGGACGCCGGCCACGACCGGTTCGTCCGCCTCGGATTCGGCCACGTCGACCCCGACAACCATGGGAGGAACGGCATGACCGCATCGACATCCGCGGCGAACGGGAAGGTCGAGGGGTTCCTGAAGGACCTCGCAGACCAGCTCCGCGCCGGCGACACCTACGGCAAGCTCGACAAGTTCTCCGACGAGGCGATGCTCGCCCCGTTCGTCCTCACGAAGGAGCAGCGGCGCCAGATCTCGGTGGCCTGCGACATCGACGCGGTCATCGAGGCCCGGGTGCGCTCCTTCTACCAGGCGGTCGCCGCCGCGGTGGAGAAGGCGACCAGGGCAGAGACGACCACGGTGCTCGACCTGAACCACGAGGGGTTCGGCCGGGTCGTCATCTTCGCGGGACGGCTCGTGGTGCTCTCCGACGTCCTGCGTGACGCCCAGCGCTTCGGCTTCAACTCCCTGGAGGACCTCGCCGCCCGCGGCGAGGCCTTCGTGACCGCCGCCGCCAAGTACGTCGACCAGTACCGGGAGGCTGCCCGCGATGACTCCTGACACCAGCGCCGGCACCGACGTCGCCGCCATCCAGACCCGGCTGCGCAAGATGAACAGCAAGGCGTCCCAGCTCAAGCTCGACCTGCACGACCTCTCCGAGGAGCTGCCGCTCGGCTGGGAGGGCATCCTCGACGTCGCCCGCCGCACCTACGACGCCTACGCCGAGGTCGCGGTGCTGGAGAACGAGCTGCGCGCGGCGAAGGAGGCGGCGAAGTGAGCGCCGCCGGCCAGGTCGACGAGCAGCTCGCCGAGTTCCGGCGCTGCTCCACCGCCGAGCAGTACTTCGAGCTGCTCGACGTCGATTTCGACCCGCGGGTGGTGGCCGTCAACCGGCTGCACATCCTGCGCTACTTCGCGGGGGAGATCGCCGGCCTGCATGCGGCGGACGCCTCGCAGTCGCCGGAGGAACTGCTGCGCGACTACCGCCAGGCCCTGATCCGCTCGTACGAGGCCTTCACCACAGCGACGGCGCTGGACCACCGGCTGTTCAAGGTCCTCAAGGACCGCGCGCCGGAGCCGGAGGCGTTCGTCCCGGTTTCAGAGATCACCATCGAGCGTTCCGCGACCGCGGGCCCGCAGGGGAAGGAGCAGAGCTGATGAGGTCGGCCTTCGACGTCGGCGATGTCGTCGCCACCACCAAGGCGCTGCGCCAGGACGGGACCTTCCCGGACCCGGACATCCCCACCGGCCAGATCCTGGTCGAGGAGGGCACCCGCGGCGAGGTCATCAACGTGGGTCTCTACCTGCAGGAGCACATCGTCTACGCGGTCGCCTTCGAGAACGGGCGCGTCGTCGGGGCACTCGAGCGGGAACTGGAGGCCGCGGGCCGCGAGTTCCGGCCCGGCACGCCCGGCCACGCCGACCACACCCAGGACGGGGAAACCGTCCACGCCACGAGTTCCGCGGCTGACAGCAGCGTCGCCGTGACCAGCGGGACCACCGATGAGGAGGAGGGGCTGTCGTGACCAACGAGCCCGTCGCGCTTCCGGTGCTGTCCACCGCGCCGGCGGCGCCCCTGTCGATTCAGCCCGGCTCGGCCGGCCAGGCCGCCGCCGCGCCGGCTACGCCCGGCGGTGGCTGCGCGTCGAAGAAGAGCTGCGGCAGCAGCGCTCCGGCGACCGACCCGGAGATCGCGGAGAAGATCGCGAACCACCCGTGCTACAGCTCCGAGGCGCACCAGTACTACGCCCGGATGCACGTGGCGGTGGCGCCCGGCTGCAACATCCAGTGCAACTACTGCAACCGCAAGTACGACTGCGCGAACGAGAGCCGGCCGGGCGTCACCAGCGACCTGCTCACCCCCGAGGACGCCCTCGCCAAGGTCAAGCTGGTCGCCAGCGAGATCAAGCAGATGAGCGTGCTGGGCATCGCCGGCCCGGGTGACCCGCTGGCCAACCCGAAGCGCACCTTCCGCACCCTGGAGCTGGTCGCCCGGGACTGCCCGGACATCAAGCTGTGCCTGTCGACGAACGGGCTCACCCTGCCCGACCACGTCGACCGCATCGCCGACCTGAACGTCGACCACGTGACGATCACCATCAACATGATCGATCCCGAGGTCGGCGAGCGGATCTACCCGTGGGTCGCCTACAAGGGCAAGAAGTACACCGGCCGGGAGGCGTCGAAGATCCTCTCCGAGCGTCAGCTCGAGGGGCTCGCGATGCTCGCCGAGCGCAAGATCCTCGCCAAGGTCAACTCGGTGATGATCCCCGGGGTCAACGACGAGCACCTCGTCGAGGTCTCGCAGACCGTCCGCGGACTCGGTGCCTTCCTGCACAACGTGATGCCGCTGGTCTCCGCGCCCGAGCATGGCACCGTCTTCGGGCTCGCCGGCCAGCGCGGGCCGACCCCGCAGGAGCTCAAGGCCCTGCAGGACCGCTGCGAGGGCGTCGACGGCGCCGACATGAACATGATGCGGCACTGCCGGCAGTGCCGGGCCGACGCCGTCGGCCTGCTCGGCGAGGACCGCGGCGACGAGTTCAGCCCGGAGACGTACCAGGGCCGCGAGATCGCCTACGACCTCGAGGGCCGCCAGGCCGCGCACGCCCAGATCGAGCGGTGGCGCGAGGAGAACCGCGCCGAGCGCGAGACGCTGAGCATCACCAGCACCGGGAGCAAGCCGGAGGACACCGTCCTGGTCGCCGTCGCGACCAAGGGCAGCGGTGTGGTGAACCAGCACTTCGGGCACGCCACCGAGTTCTGGATCTACGAGGCCGGGCTCAACTGGGCCCGCCTCGTCCAGACCCGTGACGTGCAGCGCTACTGCGAAGGCGCGACCGAGTGCGGGGACGGGGCCTCGGTGCTCGACAAGACCATCGCGATGCTTTCGGACTGCGCCGCCGTGCTGTGCAGCAAGATCGGTCCCGGTCCGTATGACGCCCTCGAGGACGCCGGCATCGAACCGGTCGAGGTCTACGAACTGATCGAGAAGGCTGTCGCCACGACCGGCGCCCGGATCACGGCCCGGGCCGCCGCCGACCAGGCGGCCGGCTCCGACGACGCCGGTACTTCCCCGACCGACGTCGTCGCCGAGCTGGACCTCGACGTGCTGGGGGGCGAGCTGGTCGACGTCGACCTGCTCGACCCGGACCTGATGGACGAGGACCCGTTCGAGTTCGCGGTCACCGTCCGCCCCGGCTCCTGCTCCGGCGGCGCCGGAAAGGGTGGAAAGGGTGGTGGCTGCTCGGGCGGACCACGTCACGCCGAGGCCGGCCCGGGCCAGGCCGTGTCCGGGCGGCTGACCGAGCCCGCTGGCGACGGAAGCGGTCAGACCCGCCCGGACACGGGCTCTCCCGCCGACAGCCCCCGAATCGCCAGCTCCCGAGCCGACAGCTCCCGAGCCGACAGCTCCCGCACAGCTGCCTCACGCAGTGTTGACGCCGACGCCGACCGATCCCACTCGGTCGGTGCCCGCGCCGAAGGTCCCCGTCTCGAAAGCGCCGCCTCCGACGGCGCCGACCTGGAGGTAGCCCGGTCATGACCCTCGCCCCGAGCACCATCGAACTGACCGAGCGCGCCAGGAAGCAGGTGCGCACCCTGATCGGCGGCAGCGCCGAGACCGCGGGCTTCGGTCTGCGGGTCGGGGTGAACCCGGGCGGATGCTCCGGCTTCACCTACACCCTGGCCCTGGCTCCGGGCGCGGAGAGCGACGACATCGTCATTCACGAGGACGGCTTCGACGTGTTCGTCCACACGTCGATGATCGGCCACCTGCGGGGCCTGCTCGTCGACTACGTGGAGTCGCTGACCTCGTCCGGCTTCACCTTCACCAACCCGAACGCCACCAGATCCTGCGGCTGCGGCAACAGCTTCGGCACCCCCGAGGAGCCCGAGCGGGCCGAGGCCGACGCGAAGCTGCGCGCGCAGGTCGAGGACGTCATGGCCGAGATCCGGCCGTTCCTGCAGGGTGACGGCGGCGACGTCCAGGTGGTCACCGTGCTCGCCGGCAACGGGCAGCCCGGCACGGCCGAGGTCCACATCCGCCTCGTCGGGGCCTGCAACGGCTGCTCCAGCGCCTCGGCGACCGTCACCGCGGTGATCGAGAAGCGGATCAAGGAGAGCCTGCCGGAGATCGGGCGCGTCGCGCTCGTTCCCTGACCCGCCTGACGGCAACACCACCAGACCGATCACGCCACCGAGCAGAGGGGGCCTTCATGGACAACGACATGATCGTTACCTCGTGCGAACCTGAGCAGGCGTTCGCCCCAGTGGCGCCGGTGACGCCGGTGGCCCCGGCTCGTCCGGCTCGTCCGGCTCGTCCGGCCGATGTCGGCGGGGCCGCCGCGCGGGCGGAGAACGCGCCGCCGCAGCAGCGGACCGCCCGCCACGACCTGCCAGGCCTGTTCGACCGCCAGCTCGGCATTCCGGGCTTCGGGCCGCAGGCCCAGGAGCGACTGAGCCGGGCGACGGTGCTCGTGGCGGGAATCGGTGGTCTCGGTGGTGCGGCGGCGACCTACCTCGCCGCCGCCGGTGTCGGTCGGCTGCTCCTGGTTCATCCGGGCGTGCTGGAGGAACCCGACCTCAACCGGCAGACCCTCATGCGCCCCGAATGGATCGGTCGCTCCCGGGTGGCCTGCGCGGAGCAGACCCTGCGCGCGCACCACCCGGGAGTCGAGATCGTCGGCTTCGACCGTGAGCTGGCCGACCTGCCCGAGCTGGGTCAGCTCGTCGCCGCGGCGGATGTCGTCGTGGACGCCCGGCACAACTTTCCCGACCGGTACCGGCTCAACGACCTGTGCGTGGCGACCGGAACCCCGGCGGTCATCGCCGCGATGAACGCCACCGAGGGCAACGTGCTGGTCGTCGAGCCGGGGACACCCTGCCTGCGCTGCGTGTTCAGCGAGGGCGACCCCACCTGGGAACCGCTCGGGTTCACCGTGCTCGGCGCGGTGTCCGGGCTGGCCGGCTGCCTCGCGGCGATGGAATCCATCAAGATCATCGCTCGTTTCGGTGAGCCCGCGAGCGGCCGGCTGCTCCAGTACGACCTCTGGGACATGGACTTCCGGTCGCTGCGGGTCCGGTCCGACCCGACCTGCCCAGCGTGCGCCCGGGCCGGGCCCGGCGGCAGCCCGAGGAGCCGAGGTGATCTACCTCGACCACAACGCGACCACGCCGGTGGACCCGCGCGTGCTGGAGGCGATGCTGCCGCTGCTCACCGAGCAGTTCGCCAACCCGGCGAGCAAGCACGGGCCGGGCCAGGAAGTGACCCGCATCGTCGAGCGGGCCCGCCGCGAGGTCGCCACGCTCGCCGGCGCGCGGGCCCGTGACGTGGTCTTCACCTCCGGCGCCACCGAGGCGGCCAACCTGGCCATCGGCGGGGCGCTCGCCGCCCTCATCGCCGCCGGTTCCGACCGGCGCCGGGTGCTCGTCGGGGCGACCGAACACCCTGCCGTGCTCGGCGCCGCCGACGCCGCCGCCGCGGCGGCCGGTCCCGGTGCGGGCTCCAGCACCCTCGCCGAACGCATCGCCGTCCACCCGGACGGCACCATCGACGTCGACGACCTGCGCCGCCGGCTCGGGCCCGACGTCGCCCTCGTCGCCGTCATGGCGGCGAACAACGAGACCGGGGCCGTGAACGACCTGCGGCCCCTGGTCGAACCCGTGCACGCGGCCGGTGCGCTGCTGTTCAGCGACATCACCCAGGCCCTGGGCCGGATCCCGGTCAGCCTCGACCGGACCGGCGTCGATGTGGCCGTCGCGTCCGCGCACAAGCTGTACGGCCCCAAGGGCATCGGTGCGCTGATCGCGTCGAAGGACGCCTGGGCACGCATCGCGCCACAGACACACGGCGGAGGCCAGGAACATGGCCGGCGTCCCGGCACCCTCAACACCGCCGGGATCGCCGGCTTCGGCGCGGCCGCCCGCCTCGCGGCCGCGTCGATGACCGACGACGGAAACCGCCAGCGTGCGCTGGTGGCGCTGCTGACCGAGCTGCTCGTCAAACGGCTCGGCCGGGGCGCCGTCGAACTGAACGGCCCGGTGCGGGCCAGGCTGCCGAACACGGTCAACCTGCGTTTCGTCGGCGCGGGCGCCGACGAGATCCAGGCCTGCCTTCCGCACGTCGCGGTCTCGGCTGGATCGGCCTGCAGCGGCGGTGGGGACACCCCGTCGCACGTCCTGCTGGCCATGGGCCGGACCGCCACCGAGGCCCGGGAGAGCCTGCGCTTCAGCCTGGGCCGCGCCACGACCCCCGAGGAAATCCGCACCGTCGCGGACCAGGTGGCCCGCGCTGTCCAGCGCGTTCGCTCCCTTACCCAGAGCACCCCCATCCAAGACGAGGTTCGCGATGACAACCGAGCTCGAACAGCCCGACCCGCGGGTACGCCGGCTTAAGGGAGTCGTCATCCGGTTCGCCGGTGACTCCGGTGACGGCATGCAGCTCACCGGTGACCGCTTCGGTGCGCAGGCCGCGGAGGCCGGCAACGACGTGGCGACCCTGCCGGACTTCCCGGCCGAGATCCGGGCGCCAGCCGGCACCGTCGGCGGTGTCTCCAGCTACCAGCTGCACGTCGCCGACCACGACATCACCACGCCCGGTGACCAGCCCGACGTCCTCGTCGCCATGAACCCGGCGGCGCTGAAGGCCACCCTCAAGGACCTCCGCCCCGGCGGCGTGCTGATCGTCGACTCCGGCGCGTTCAACGTGCGCGCCCTGGAGAAGGCCGGCTACGACTCCGACCCGCTGACCGACGGCTCACTGAGCAACTACATCCTGCACGCGGTCGACCTGACCGGGCTCGCCGTCGGCGCCACCGAAGGCCTCGGCCTCAAGCGCAAGGACGCCGCCCGGACGAAGAACATGTTCGCGCTCGGCCTGGTGTCCTGGATGTTCAACCAGCCGATCGAGAGCACCGTCGCCTACCTGGAGAAGCGCTTCGCGAAGAAGCCGCCGGAGATCCTCGCCGGCAACCTCGCGTCGCTGCGGGCCGGTGTGGACTACGGCGACACCACCGAGGCGTTCGCCGTCTCCTACGAGGTCAAGCCCGCGCCGCTGCCCCCGGGCACCTACCGGCACATGCGCGGCAACCGGGCCATCGCGTTCGGCCTCGTCGCCGCCGCGCACCAGGCTGGCATGCCGCTGTTCCTCGGCGCGTACCCGATCACCCCCGCCACCGACGTCCTGCACGAGCTGAGCAAGCTCATCTCGCACGACGTCCGCTCGTACCAGGCGGAGGACGAGATCGCGGCGATCGGCGCGGCGATCGGTGGCGCGTTCGCCGGCATGCTCGCCGTCACCGTGACCTCCGGGCCGGGCATGGCGCTGAAGTCCGAGGCGATCGGCCTGGCGATCTCGCTGGAGCTACCGCTGGTCATCGTCAACGTGCAGCGCGGTGGCCCGTCCACCGGCCTGCCGACCAAGACCGAGCAGTCCGACCTGCTGCAGTCCCTGTACGGCCGGCACGGAGAGGCCCCGCTCCCCGTGCTCGCCGCGCAGAGCCCGGCGGACTGCTTCAACGCGGCCTTCGAAGCGGCGCAGATCGCCCTGGAGCGGCGGACCCCGGTCATCCTGCTGTCCGACTCCTACATCGCCAACGGCAGCGAGCCGTGGAAGGTGCCGGACGTCAGCGAGCTGCCTGACCTGGGCATCGAGTTCGCCACCGAGCCCAACGGCGTCGGCAAGGACGGCAAGCCCGCGTTCCACCCGTACAAGCGTGACCCGCGCACGCTGGCCCGTCCGCTGGCCATCCCCGGCACCCCCGGTCTGGAGCACCGCATCGGTGGTCTGGAGAAGGCCGACGGCAGCGGTGAGATCTCGCACGACGCGGACAACCACGACCTGATGGTCCGCACCCGCCAGAACAAGGTCGACGGCATCGAGGTGCCGCCGCTGGAGGTCGACGACCCTTCCGGCCCGCCCGGATTCGGCTCCAAGCTGCTCGTCATCGGCTGGGGCTCCACCTACGGCCCGATCGGCGCGGCCTGCCGGCTCGTCCGCCAGCAGGGGCTCGCCATCGCCCAGGCGCACCTGCGCTACCTCAACCCGCTGCCGGCCAACCTCGCCTCCATCCTGGCGGCCTACGACACCGTGCTCGTCCCCGAGATGAACCTCGGGCAGCTCGGCGGGCTGCTGCGCATGCACTGCCAGATCGAGCCGGTCGGCTACACCCAGACCCGTGGCCTGCCCTTCCGCGCGGTCGAGCTGGCCGCGGTGTTCACCCGGCTCGTCAACGACCTCGAGGACGGCGCCGCGGCGCTGTCCACCGAGGACATCAAGGCCATCGGCGGCACCGGCAAGGTCGGCCGCAGCGAGCTCGGATCGGAGAAGAACAAGTGACCAGCGCCGACGCGGGAGGAAAGCAGCTCACCGCCAAGGACTTCTCCGCGGGCGAGGCCCGCTGGTGCCCTGGCTGCGGTGACCACGCAATCCTCAACAACATGCGCAACCTGATGCCGACCCTCGGCATCCCGCGCGAGAACTTCGTGGTGATCTCCGGCATCGGATGCTCCTCCCGGCTGCCGTACTACCTCGACACCTACGGCATGCACTCGATCCACGGCCGGGCGCCGTCGATCGCGACCGGCGTCTCGATCAACCGGCCCGACCTGTCGGTGTGGGTCGTCACCGGTGACGGTGACGCGCTGTCGATCGGTGGCAACCACCTGATCCACGCGCTGCGCCGCAACGTCAACCTCAAGATCCTGCTGTTCAACAACCAGATCTACGGTCTGACCAAGGGTCAGTTCTCGCCGGCGACCAAGCCCGGCACCATCACCCCGTCCAGCCCGTTCGGCTCGCTCGACCACTCCTTCAACCCGCTGGCGCTGGCGCTCGGCGCGGAGGCGTCGTTCGTCGCCCGCACCGTCGACACCGACCGCAAGCACATGATGGAGATCCTCGCCGCGGCCGCCGCCCACAACGGCTCCGCGCTGGTCGAGATCCGGCAGAACTGCCCCACCTTCAACCACGGGGAACGGGCCGTCACCGCCGACACGTCGGTGCCGACACCGGCCGACGGCCCGATCCGCCTGGAGGCCGGCTCACCGATCCTGTTCGGCGCCGACAGCCAGTGGGCGGTGCTGCGCGACGCCGAGACCGGCGACCTCAAGCTCGGCCGCTCGACGGAGAAGGGCGTCGTGGTGCACAACCCGCGCTCGACCAGCCCGACCTACGCCTACGCGCTGGCCCGGATCGCCGACACCGAGCCGGAGCTCGCCCCGATCGGCGTGTACCGCGCGGTGGAGCGGCCGAGCTTCGACAACCAGTACCAGGACCGGCTCGCGGACGCCCGCGCAGGTGGCCGCGGTGACCTGCAGGACCTGCTCACCGGCAACGACTCCTGGACGGTTCCGGCCCGGTCCTGACCCGGCGACAGACCTGACCTCTCCCCGTAGCTGACCTGGCTGCCCCGACCGGTCGATCTGTCGATCCGGCCGGGGCAGCCAGTCAGGCCAGGGCTTGTCAAACCCGGGCCAGGGCGGTCCGAGCGAACCGCAGGCAACGAGATTCTCCCGGGCCCGACACGGTCCCGTCGACGGAAAGAAGAACTCCGATGCCCTACGTCGTCACGTCCCCCTGCATCGACGTCAAAGACGGCGCATGCCTCGACGAGTGCCCGGTCGACGCCATCTACGAGGGCGCCCGGAAGCTCTACATCAACCCCAACGAGTGCACCGAGTGCGGTGCCTGCGCCTCGGCCTGCCCGATCGGCGCCATCATGCTCGACCTCGAGGTGCCCAAGCCCGAACGGCCGTTCGTGAAGACCGACAAGGAGTTCTTCTCGAAGGCTCTGCCGGGCCGCGACGAGCCGCTCGGTGACCCGGGCGGCGCCAAGGCCGCAGGCAAGATCGGCGTCGACACCCCCTTCGTCGCCGAGTTCCAGGCCGCGGAGTAAGCGGCATCCGCCAGTCCCCGGGACCACACCTCACCTCAGGGACATCGATCCGCGGAACGCCAGGCCCATCCGTCACCGTCGCCGGATGGGCCGTTCGCGTTCCCGGCGGCAGTCATCGTGCGATCCGAGGTGGTGGCACGGCGCCTGGGAACGTGATCTCGTGGCCGGCTGTGGGTGTACGACGTCGTCACACTGGTCGCCGTCCTCGGCCCGGTGTGCGCTGATCGCGTCGAAGGACGCCTGGGCACGCATCGCTCCACAGACACACGCAGGCCCGAGCCGGGCCAACCGCTGACACACAACCCTCAGATCCCTCCGCCGGATGCGGTGGCGCCGAACAGCTCCAGGTATCTCTGCGCCGAGTTCGGGTGCAGCTGCGGGTTGAGCAGCGACGAACGGACGTTGTTCGACTCGGACGTGTTGAAGTAGGCCTCGTAGGCGAGGATGTCCCGGTTCTGGTCGAACAGGTCGTGCATCTTCTCGATGAACAGAGGGTTGTCGCCGCCGCCGTGGCGGTCCGCGCGGGCCAGGCCCCATTCGGGCACCGCGAACTTCTTCCCGTGCGCCCGCGCAAAGTTGATCACCGTGCACGTTCCGGACGGGACGTTGCACTGCTCGTCGAAAAGCTCCGCGGTGGTAGACGGCGGGTACGAGTCGTAGACGTCGCTGCTGACGATGTCCACGTAGCCGTCGCCCGGATAGGCGGCCCAGACGTCGTCACCGTTGGTCATCCGGTCCCGGTGCGCGCTCACGTTGAAGTCGATCAGCACACCCGGGGCCGTTGACCGGATCGCCGTCACCGCGCGCTGGAAGCAGGTCTTCCAGGTCTCGGTGTTGCGCGGATGCCACCAGAACCAGTTCCCGTTGTACTCCCAGCCGAGCCGCACGATCGCGTCCGGCCGCCCGTTGCGGGTCAGCGTCTGCCCGAAAGCCGCCCAGTACTGGTCATACTGGCCGTTCGCGCAGCTGCGTTCGTTCCCGGACTCGGGGAACAGCGGCTGCGCGACGGAGACCTGCCCCGGGAAGACGCTCTTCGGGTAGTTCGAGAGCGGCCAGTCCGAGAACACGATGTGCTGCCAGTTGTTCCGGATGGTGAAGATCACGGCGATGTCGGACGCCCGCCCGGTCCAGCGGTCCCAGGCCCAGATGTCGAGCGGCGGGTTCGCGTTCGTGCCGGACGGCCAGCGGACACCGGGGGCGGCCGGTCCGTCCGAGGTCGGTTCCGGCTCGGCGGGTTCCGGGGCCGGTGGGGCGTCCGCCGTGCCGGTGGCCGTGGCCGGGCGCGGGCTGGGCGCGGCGGTGCCGGAGGTCCGCCGCTGATCGCCGGAGCCGGTGGTGAGCGCCACCAGGCCGAGTGCCCCCAGCATCAGGACCAGGCCGGCGGCCACCGCGCCGATCACGGTCCGGCGCCGGCGCCGGCGTGGGCGCCCGTTCGCCGGCGCGCTGCGATGACTCCCGCGCCGCCGGCCTCCACCGGGCTTCGCGGGCGCCTTGCCGTCCGCACCGTGGGCTTCGCCGCCGTCCGCACCGTGGGTTGTGCCGCCATCCGCACCGTGGGCATTGCCGCTGTCCGCGCCGCCGGGCGTGCTTTCGGGTGTGCCCTCGGCTGTGCCCTCGGCTGTGCCATCGGGGGCGTCGCCGCCGGTGCTCGCGGTCGTGGCTTCGGGCATGCCGTCGACCGTGGGGAGCGGAACCGTGTCACTGATCGTGCGGGTCATCGTCGGGGCCGCCGTGACTGCCGTGGCCACGCCGGCGGCTTCCGTGCCCACGCCGGCGGCTTCCGGCTTCGTCTCCGCCACCGCCACCGCCACCGTCACCGTCGCGCCGTCTGCCTTGCTGGCTGCCTCGTGCCGTCGCACGCACTTCCCCCATCGAGCGCCCCGCCGCACACTCACCGCCCGCCGCCTGAGCCCCGCAGGCCTCGGGCGGGGCGCAACCGTGCGACGCCTATGTCGGCGGACGCCGACCCATCATCCCAACCTTGGTACGGGATCACATGGGTGGACACCCGGCAAATGCCACCGGGGTGCCCTCTGACCAGCGGAAACGAAAGCGGGACAACGGCAGGTGGGAGTCCGGGGAGGGTGCGTGGTCGGGCCGTGGCGGGATCCGGCGGGCGCAGCGATCGGCCGCATCGCGGGCAGTTCCGCTTGCTGCCCCGGGCGGCGCGCGACCACCTACCGGGGATCCCGCACCGTCGCCCAGCGCCAGCAATTCACACCAATAGCGACAAACAGGGCGCAGAGTCGCCTGGCGATCCGCAAGAGTTGACGATTCGGGTCGCCGGAACGACCGCGATCCTCAACTCTTGCCAGGCAGCAGCCGCAGCCCGACGTTCGGGATCTTGCTCCACGCGCTCCAAGCTCCAACCGCCAAAATCCTCAGGTCTTGCTCGGCAGCAGCAGCGGCGGCAGCGACAGCAGCGACAGCAGTGGCAGGAGCGGCGGGAGTTCGAAGGCTTGGCGGACGCGGCTCCGCATGCCCTTGGCGCTAGCTTGCCGCGGTGAAGGTGATCGGCAGGTTGAGCGGGGCCCGGGTCAACGTCGTGTGGTAGTGGATCTCCGTGTCGTCGCGCAGGCGGAAGTCCACCATCCGGCGGAGCAGCTCCTCGAGGGCGATGCGCATGTTCAGCCGGGCGACGTTCGAGCCGAGGCAGCGGTGTGGGCCCGCGCCGAACGCCAGGTGCCGGTTCGTGGTCCGCTCCAGGTCGAACGTGTCCGGATTGGTGAACTCGTCGTCGTCGTGGTTCGCCGACGCCCAGTACATGAGCACCTTGTCGCCCGCGCTGATCTGCTGGTCGCGGAGCTGGACGTCCGTCGTCGCGGTGCGCGCGATGGCGATGAACGGCGCGTCGAGGCGGAGCAGCTCCTCCACGGCGGCGGGAATCCGCTCCGGATGCGCCCGGAGGTAGGCCGGGATCTCCGGCTCTCGGCAGAAGCGCGCCATCATCAGGCCGAGCGCGCCGGCGGTCGTCTCCAGACCGCCCAGAATGAGCAACTGGACGATACCGATGATCTCGCGCTCGGTCAGTGGGCGCTCACCGATCTCGGCGGTGAACAGTGCGTCGACGACGTCACCGCGCGGCGGCCGCCGACGCCTGGACTCGACGAAGCCGGTGATCCATTCGGAGAGCCCGGCCCAGCATTCCTTGCCCTCCGGATCGTTGGGAATGGACGACTTCGACGCGAGGTAGGCGACCTTCTCCAGGTCCTCGACGGGCGCGTCGAGGGCGAAGGTGAAGAAGCTCAGGCTGGGGAACGGGCGGGCGAAGTCGTCCATGAACTCGCATTCGCCCCGGTCGATGAAACCGTCGATGAGCCGGGTGACCAGCTCCCGGGTCGGCTCCGCCCAGCTGGCGATCGCGGCCGGGGTGAAGTGCGTGTTGATGAGCTTCTTGTAGGCCCGCTGCTCCGGTGGATCGACCTCCACCGGAATGTTGCGGACGTGGGTCGTGCTCGGCGGGATGTTGAGGCCCTGGGTCGAGGTGAACGACTGCCAGTCCTGGGCGACGCGCAGGACGTCGTCGTACTTCGTGAGCACCCAGAAGCCTTCATGCCGGTCGCTGTGGGTGACCGGGCACAAGGTTCGCATCCGGGTCAGGGTTTCCGGGAGCGTCGCCGCCAGCTCCGGGGAGAGATGGTCGAAGCTCCGGGTACACCATTCGTCGGGCAGCCGGCCCTCCGGTGCCTGGGCGGCAGCTGTGCCAGTGGCCGTGTTCGGTGTTGTCGGGTCCATCTCAGTCCCTCGGCTCCTCTTTGTTTTGTCCTCGGTTCCTCGTTGCGCTCAGGCCGTGTCAATCCAGACCGATTTGACGTTGAGGTAGTCGTCGAGGGACTGCTGGCCCATTTCCCGGCCCCAGCCGCTGGTCTTGTAGCCGCCGAACGGAACGGCCGGGTCCATCACGTTGTACGAGTTCACCCAGACCGTGCCGGCCTGCAGGTCACGGGCGAACCGGTGCGCCTTGCCGACGTCGCGCGTCCACACCCCGCCACTGAGGCCGAACTGGGTGTCGTTGGACCGTGCCACGACCTCTTCGGCCGTGTCGAAGGGCAGCACGCACGCGACCGGCCCGAAGATCTCCTCCCGGGCGACGCGCATGTCGTCCTCCACGTCGGCGAGCACCGTCGGCGCGACGAAGTAGCCGCGGGCCAGGTCGCCGTCGGTGAGCCGGGCGCCGCCGACGGTGGTGCGCGCACCCTCCTCCCGGGAGAGGTCGAGGTAGCCGACGACCCGCTCGAGCTGCTCCGCGGAGACCAGCGGGCCGATCCTGGTCTGCGGGTCGAGGCTGTTGCCGACCCGCAGCTTCGCCGCCTGCGCCGAGATCCGCTCCACGAACTCGCCGTAGATGGGGCGCTCGACGTAGATCCGGGTGCCGGCGCAGCAGATCTGCCCGGAGTTGAAGAAGACTCCCAGCGCGGCGCCCGGCACGGCCTTGTTCAGGTCGGCGTCGGCGAAGACCACATCGGGGGACTTGCCGCCGAGTTCGAGGGAGACCCGCTTCAGGTTGCCGGCCGCCGCCCGCACGATGTGCTGCCCGACGGCCGTCGAACCGGTGAAGGCCACCTTGTCGACGCCAGGGTGCGCCGCCAGCGCGGCACCGACCGGCTCGCCGAAGCCGGTCACGATGTTCACCACGCCCGGCGGGATCCCGACCTCGTTGATCAGCTCACCGAGGCGCAGCGCGGCGAGGCTGGCCTCCTCCGCCGGCTTGAGCACCATCGTGCAGCCGGTGGCCAGCACCGGGGCGATCTTCCAGATCGCGTTGCTGATCGGGCGGTTCCACGGGACGATCGCCGCGACGACCCCGACCGGCTCCTTCAGGGTGTAGGTGAACATGGAGCCCGGCACCGAGTTCGGGATCGTCTCCCCGTGGATGCCGACCGCCATCCCGGCGAAGTGGCGCAGCACACTGGCTTCCCAGGACGAGCTCGGCCCGGGCCGGCGGCGGCCGATCGGCGTGCCCATGTCGAGGGTCTCCAGCAGCCGGAGCTCCTCGTAGTTCTCGGCGACGGCGTCCGCGAGCGCCCACAGCAGCCGCTGTCGCTCGTCCGGCGTGCTGTTCCGCCACGGCCCCTCGAAGGCGGCGCGGGCCGCCGCGACCGCCTGGTCGACGTCCGCCGCGCCGCCCTGGGCGATCTCGACCAGAGTCTCCCCGGTGGACGGGTTGATGCTGGGGAACGTCGCGCCGTCTGCGGCGGGAACCCACTCGCCGCCGATCAGCAGCCGCCCGGGCCCGGCCGTCAGGAGCGGGATCGTCGCCGCTTCGGGTGGGCTGAGAGTCGACACCGGGGCTCCTTGTCAGTCGATGAGCTCGTAGAAGGACCGGACCGGCGGCGGATCGAACTGGACGGAGCTGCTGCGCCGCACCCGGCCTTCGGCCGACCGGGCCGCCATCTCCAGCAGGGGCGCGCCGAGGTCGTCGGCCTCGATCTCGTAGACCGTCAGGTAGGCGCGCGCCGCCGGGTCCGCCGTGAGGTGCCCGGCGTCGCGCAGCCGGTAGCGCTTCGCGGAGACGAAGCCCGGAATCTCAAGGATGTCCGGGATGTGCTCCTCGGAGTACCACTTGTTGAACTCGTCCTCCCGCTCCGGTGAGACCGGATGGGACTGAACGACGAACACACCCTTGGCCACGCCGGCCTCCCGGTCTCGTCAACGGCTGGGGCAGGAGCCCTGGTCAGTCAGGAGCGCTGGATCAGGGCCGCCGGGTCAGGAGGTCGAGCCGGCGGCGGGCAGCAGCGCCGGGGGAAGCCCGATGCTGCGGGTCTCCAGGAACTCGTGGAGGCCCTCGGGCCCCAGCTCCCGGCCGAGCCCGGACTGCTTGAAGCCCCCGAACGGCACCAGCGGGAACGGCGGGTAGCTGCCGTTGACCGCCACGCTCCCGGTGCGGATCCGCCGCGCGACATCGACAGCGCGCTGCGGGTCCGCGCTCCACACCCCACCGGACAGGCCGTAGTCGGAGTCGTTGGCGATGCGCACGGCGTCGTCGACGTCGTCGTAGGGGATGAAGCACAGCACCGGCCCGAAGATCTCCTCCTGGGCCACCCGCATCGAGTTGTCGACGTCACCGAGGATCGTCGGCTCCACGTACCAGCCGCGGGGCAGGTGGGCCGGCCGGCCGCCGCCGGCGACGATCCGCGCGCCATCGCGTACCGCGCCGGCGATGTAACCTTCGACCCGCTCGCGCTGCCGGGCCGCGACGAGCGGCCCGACGAGGATCGCCGGGTCGTGCGGGTCGCCCACCGGGATCGCGTTGGCAGCCTTCGCGGCGATCTCCAGCGCTTCGGCGTACCGGGAGCGCTGCACCAGGACGCGGGTGTGCGCCCCGCAGACCTGGCCGGACAGATGCATCCCGCCCTTGACCACCGCCGGGACGACGGTCGCCAGGTCGGCGTCGTCGAGCAGGATCGACGCGGACTTGCCACCCAGCTCGAGGGAGACCCGGCGGATGCGCTCCCCACAGAGGCTCATGATCCGCTGGCCCGCGGCCGTCGAGCCCGTGAACGCGATCTTGTCGACGCCCGGGTGTGTCACCAGGTACTCGCCGACCTCCCGGCCGCCCGGGATGACGTTGACGACGCCGGCCGGTACCCCGGCCTCCTCCATCGCCTCGGCGAGCAGGTAGTTGCTCAGCGGGGCCTCCGGCGCCGGCTTGAGCACGACGGTGCAGCCGGCGGCCAGGGCGGGAGCGGTCTTCCAGGCGCCGAGGGTGACCGGGGCGTTCCAGGGGACGATCGCGGCGACCACGCCCACCGGCGCGGTGGTCACCAGACCGCCGCGGTCGGCGGCGGGGGTGACCACGGTGCGCTCGAACTCGTACGTGCGCGCGAGCTCCGCGTAGTAGTCGAAGACGGGGGCTACCAGGCCGGTCTGCGCGGCCCGGGCCTGGCTCGCGGCGCAGCCCATCTCGTCGGTGGTGACCTGGGCGATCTCGGCCTCGTGCTTGCGCAGGGCGTCGGCCACGCGGGCGAGGATGTCGGCCCGCTCGGCGGGTGCCATCCGGGGCCAGGGGCCGTGGTCGAAGGCGTCGCGGGCGGCCCCGACGGCCTGGTCGATGTCGGCGGTTGTCGCCAGCGGGACGCCGCCGACGACCTCCTCCGTGGACGGGGAGACGACCGGGAGGATCTCCGAGCTCGCGGGCTCGGGCCAGGCTCCGTTGATGTAGAACGCATCTCTGTGCATTAACCGATCACGCACAGTGCCTCCCTGGGTAGCTCCCGGCGTGGAGCGTAACAGCATGAGCGAATGCTCGCTAGCTTCAAAAGATCTTCAAGTGCCCACAAGGTGCTGGTAGATCGCCATCCAACGATATGTGAGCACTTACTTGAGAAGCAACGCGTAGGGGCCGGGAGGGCTCGCCGCCGCGCCGGGGGCCCAGCGGCAAGCGCCGGGGACTCAGCGGCAGCGCCGGGGGCCCAGCGGCAGCGCCGGGCGGTAATCGGCGGCGGGGGCTCAGCGGCAGCGCCGGGCGGTAATCGGCGGCGGGGGCTCAGCGGCGGCGGCGGGAGGGCTCCAGCACGGGGAAGAACCCCTTGATCGTGCTCTCGGTGATCAGGGTCACCGCGCGATCACGGTTGAACAGGTCGTTGTGCCGGCTCTCCATCGCGAGGATCAGCGCGATCCCCATGACGGCGCGCGCGGAGAGGTCCGGCGACTCGAACTCGAAGCCGTAGCGGTCCTCGACGTCCCGCCAGGCGTCGGCCAGCCGGTCCATCGCCACCGAGAAGTGCTTGCGGTAGAACTTCCGGCCGACCTTCGGGTCACCGAACAGCACCAGGCCCAGCAGCGGGAGCACTTCCTCCAGGGTCGAGATGAGCTGGCGGTAGAGGCCGTTCATCGTCTGGATCTGGCGCTCCGGAGTGAGCGGCTCCTCCAGGTCGATCACTTCGGTGGCGGCGACGAGCTCGTCGACGGCGTCACGCAGCGGCTCGACGACCGCCTCGTAGAAGAGCTGGTCCTTGCTCTCGAAATGGCGGTAGATGACGCCTTCGCTGATCCCGCCGCGCTCCGCGATCGCCTTGATGGTGGTGCCGTTCATGTCACCGGTCTCGGTGAACGCCTGGCGGGCGGCCTTCAGGATCGAGCGCTTGCGCGCCTCGGCGGTCAGCCGGCGTGGACGTGGTGGCTCCTCGGCCCCCGGGGGATTGACTACCTGTTCGGACATCGTCCCTCCGCGCCTTGTACCACAGATGGTAAATGAACGTACACTACTCCGTCGAATCGACCATCGTCCGCGCGAGCTGCCATGCCGCGATAATTTCCGTGTCGGCTGCGTCACCCGAAGGCGATGCCGGACGGCCGCCGTCCCGGTGCGGGTCGCCGTGATCCCAGGTGCCTTGACGTGGCCTACGGGGCATCCCTAGCATCGATATTAAATGAGGACTTACTCATTTATTGTTCTCGTCGGTGCTGGGTGGATGGGCGGACCGGAGGAACGGATGCCATGCACGACATCGTGATCCACGGCGGTGAGGTGGTCGACGGAACCGGCTCCCCGCCGCGACGCGCCGATGTGGCGATCGACGGGGACCGGGTCGCCGAGATCGCCGAGCCCGGCACGCTCGCTGCATCCGGGCGTCGCCGGATCGACGCCCGGGGCCGCCTGGTCACGCCCGGCTTCGTCGACATCCACACCCACCTCGACGCCCAGCTCTTCTGGGACCCGGTGGCCAGCCCGTCCTGCTGGCACGGGGTGACCAGCATCGTTCTGGGCAACTGCGGTGTCACCTTCGCCCCGGTGCGCCCCGGCGAGCAGCGCTACCTCGCCGAGATGATGGAGGCGGTCGAGGACATCCCGGCCGAGACGATCATGTCCGGGATGGACTGGAACTGGGAGTCCTACGGCGACTACCTGCGCGCGCTGGGGCGCCGCGGCCTCGGCATCAACGTCGGCGGCATGATCGGCCACTGCGCGCTGCGCACCTACGTGATGGGCTCCCGCGCCCTGGACGACGTCCCGGCCTCCGCCGACGACATCGCCCGCATGGCGGAGGTCGTCGGGGAGGCGATCGACGCCGGCGCGCTCGGCTTCTCGACGTCCCGCAGCTTCATGCACACCGTGCCGGACGGCCGCCCGGTTCCAGGCACCTACGCCGCCCAGGCGGAGCTGGCCGCGATCGGCGGCGCGCTCGCGGCACGCGGCCGCGGCACGATCGAGGTCGTGCCCCGCATCGGCGAGCGCGACGGGCCGGACAAGGCGAACTCCGTCGCGGAGCTGGCCTGGATGGAACAGGTCAGCCGGGACTCGGGCCGCCCGCTGACGTTCGCGATGATGCAGAGCGACCGCCGGCCCGGGCTGTGGTCCTGGGTGATGCAGGAGGTGGCGGCCGCCCGCGGCCGCGGCGCCGACCTGCGCCCGCAGACGGCGGCGCGCGGCAGCGGCATCCTGTACGGGCTGGTCGGCCGCACCCCCTACGACGCGCTGCCCGGCTGGGCGGAGCTGATGGCCCGGCCGTGGCCGGAGCGGCTGGCGGCACTCGCGGACGTCGGCCGGCGCGCGGCGCTGGCCACGGAGGCCGAGCGCCCGGTCGAGCTGTCCGGGCCGCTCGCGCCGAAGGACCCCGCCAAGCTGTACCTGCTGCCGCCCGGCTCGGCGCGGTACGACGTCGACCCGAGCAACAGCCTCGCCGCCGAGGCGGCCCGGCGCGGCATCACCCCGGCGGCGGCCTTCCTGGAGTTCACCGTCGAGACCGATGGCCTCGGGCTGCTCTACTACCCGGTGCTCAACCAGGACCTCGACGCGGTCGCCGCGATGCTGACCAACCCGGATGTCGTCGTCGGCGTCGGGGACGCCGGCGCGCACGTCGCCCTGACCATGGACGCCGGCCAGTCGACCTTCCTGCTCCGGCACTGGACCCGCGAGCGGGGCCTGCTCGACATCGGCACGGCCGTGCGCAAGCTGACCTCCGAGGGCGCCGAGCTGTTCGGGCTCGCCGACCGCGGGGTGCTTGCTCCCGGGGCCTTCGCCGACATCAACGTCATCGACCTCGATCGGCTCGACCTCGACGTGCCGCAGATGCGCGCGGACTTCCCGCTCGGCGCGAACCGGTTCGTCCAGCGAGCACGCGGCTACGACTACACCCTGGTCAACGGCCGGGTCCTGATCGAGGGCGACGAGCTCACCGACGAACGCCCAGGCGGAATCCTCACCGCTGGCTGATGTGGCTGCTCCGAGCAAGAAGTGAGGATTTCGGCTGCTGAAGCAACCGAAATCCTCACTTCTTGTTGGCCGTCAAGTGAGCGGATGCCTCATTCGCGGCTATTGGTGTGGTTGCGGGCGGCGGGCGGTGGTGGTTCGGCGTCGGGTCAGGCCTGGTCGATGACGGCGCCGATCCGGCGGCGGGTCTCGGCCTCGCCCAGAGCCTGGGTCACCAGGTTGAAGGCGGGGCTGCGGTTCGAGCCGGTGAGCAGGACCCGGAACACCTGGGCGGCCTCCTTCGTCGACCCGACGAAGGACGCCTTGTCGGCCTTGTATTCCTTCGGGCTGCCGGCGAAGCCGTTCGCCAGCGCGGCGACGCGGATCTGCTCGAACCATGCGTCACTGTCGTTCACGTGCTGGTAGGCCCGCAGGAAGTCGGTGGCGAGCCCGCGGACGACCTCGGCGGGCAGCTCACCGAGCCGCGGGTCGGCGGGATTCGCGACCGGTTCGAAGACCCCGGGGAAGAAGTACCCGTAGACCTGGCGGAAGTCGGACCACTTGTGCAGGTCCTTACGCGGGTTGGCGACCCCCACCCGCTCGATGTCGAGCGCCCGCAGCGCCACGTCCCGGTTCGCGGCGACCGCGGCGGCGAGCTCGGTGTCGTAGACCTGCGCCCAGGCCAGCACCTCCGCCAGGATCGCCTCGCCGCTCATCGTGGCCACCAGGTCGGCGGCGACGTCCGCGAGCTTCACCAGGTCGACGAGCGGCCCCGCGACGCCGCATTCCTCCAGTCGCAGCGGCTCGGCCAGTGCCTGCTCGATCGGAAGGTCCGCGAGGCGGCCGTTCGCGAGGCTGCGCAGGTAGAACCAGAGCGCATCCGTCGGATAGCCACCGGCGACGTAGTACTCGACCGAGGCCTCCGGGTCCTTGCGCTTGGAGAGCTTGCGCTTCGCCTTTCCGTCCTGCTTCATGAGCGGCGCCACATGGGCGTAGGGAATCCGCTCGAAACCGGCCGCGTCGAAGAGCTGGTGATGCACCGGGACGGACGAGATCCATTCGTCGCCGCGGATGACCAGGTTCACCCGCATGAGATGGTCGTCGACCGCGTGCGCGAAATGGTATGTCGGCAGCCGCAGCTCGTTCGCCGAGCTTTTCAGAATGACGACGTCGTTCCGGTTGTCGTCGGCGGAGATCGTGCCGCGGATGACATCGGTGTAGCTGACCCGGCCGGCGGCCTCGCCGGGCGAGCGGAAACGCACCACATACGGCTCGCCGGCGGCCAGCCGGGAGCGCACGGCCTCGGGGTCGGCGTCGCGCCAGGGCGCCCAGCGGCCGTAGTACCCGGTGGGGACCTTCACGGCCCGCTGCTCCTCCGCGAACGCGGTCAGCTCCTCCTTGGAGGCGAAGCAGGGATACGCCGCTCCCGCGCGCATCAGCTCCCGCACATAGCTCAGGTAGATCCGCGAGCGTGCCGACTGCAGGTACGGGCCGTACGCGCCGGCGCCGGCGCCGGCGGGGCCGTCGGCAGCGCCGTCGCGCTCGTCCGAGACCAGGTCGAAGTGGGCGAACGCCCGGTCGAACTCGTCGACCGCGCCGGCGACCTCGCGCTCCTGGTCGGTGTCCTCGATGCGGATCAGGTAGGTGCCGCCGGACTGCCGGGCCACCGCGCGGTCGAGCATGGCGACGAACACGCCGCCCAGGTGCAGTGAGCCAGTCGGGCTCGGGCAGAACCGGGTGACCTGCGCGCCCGGGGCGAGCTGGCGCGGCGGGTACTGCCGCTCCCAGTGCTCGACCTCGGGCAGATCGCTCGGGAAGAGCGCGTCGATCTCCGTGCGGTCAATCGGCAAGGTAACCATTCCCGGTTTGCGTGTGAATTTTCCGTGTGGATTTTCGCTGTGGCTCGGAAGATTCTAGCCCGCGCCACAGCGATGGCCGGCGACCGTCGTGCCACGTCAGGCCAGCTGCTCAGGCCCGCGACTCAGGCCCGCGACTCAGACCCGCCGCTCAGACCCGCCGCTCAGACCCGCCACAGCGGGCTCAGACCCGCCACAGCGGGCTCGGAACGCCCGGCGCCTGGAGCGGCCGGGCGTTCGTGACGGTGACCACGCTGTCGTCGAACCTGTCCAGCAGGTAGGCCTGGGAGGCGACGAGATGCGCGCGGGCGATCCGCTCGGCGGCCGTCGCCCGCCCGGCGGTGATCTCGGTGAGTAGTCGGCGGTGAGCCCGGACGACCTGCTCGGCCTCGACCTCGTCGGGATACTCGCCCCGGCTGGTGACCGACTCCGCCCAGGTCCGTTCCTGCGCCGACCAGAGCGCCACCAGGCTGCCGACGATGTGGCGGATCGTCGCGTTCGGGGTGAGCGCGACGACGAGCTCGTGGAACTCCCGGGCCGCATGCGTGAACGCGCTGCCGTCGCCGCTGCCGACGAGGCTGGTTGTGGCCTCGATGTTCGCCCGCAGCGCGGGCACGATCCGCTCGCTGCGGTCCGCGGCCGTGGCGAGCGCGCACTGGGCCGCGCACTGCGGCTCGAACGTCTGCAGGCCGACCGCGAGATCGCCGAGGGTGACCCGACCGGCCTGCAGCGCGAGCCCGAGATGGTAGGCGGCGGACGTCTCGTCCGGCCGGTGCACGTCGGCCCCGCCGACCTTGCCGCGCCGCACGGTGACCAGGCCTTCGGTCTCCAGGATCCGGATGGCCTCCCGGACGGACGGGTAGCTCACGCCGAACTCCCCGACGAGCTGGTCCTGGGTCGGGAGCTGGTAGTCGCCGGTGAGGATGCGCTCGCGCAGCGCCGCGGCGACCGTCTCGGCGATCCTGACCTGTGAGACTCGTCCCGGGCGGCTGGTAGGCACACCAGGATCATACGCCTCTTTATCTTTATAAGTATTGAAGGTTGAGCGGTTTGCGACTACTGTCTGCCGTTCATGGAATACGACATGGGCGAGGGAGTGGCGGCACTCCGGCGCGACCTGCGTCAACTGGTCCACAAGCACGTGCCGCCCGACTTTCTGGGTGCCTTCACCGACGACCCCGCCGATCTCGAGGTCGCCCAGAGCTTCTGCCGGACGCTCGCCGACCTCGGCCTGCTGTGCATGGCCTGGCCGGCGGCGTACGGCGGGCGTGACGCGACCCCCTGGGAGCAGACCGTCGTCCGCGAGGAGATGTGGGCGCACCACGAGCCCCGCGGCGCGCAGTACATGGGCGTCAACTGGGTGGGTCCGACGATCATGCGGCACGGCACCGCCGAGCAGCAGGCCCAGCACCTCCCCCCGATCGCTCGGGGTGAGGTGATCTGGTGCCAGGGCTTCAGCGAGCCCGAGGCCGGCTCCGACCTCGCATCACTGCGCACCACAGCCGCGCCGGACCCCGAGACCGGCGGCTGGCGGGTCAGCGGGCAGAAGGTGTGGACGTCCTACGCCACCATGGCGCAGTGGTGCTTCCTGCTGGCCCGCACCTCGCGGGAGCAGCGCAAGCAGCAGGGCCTCACGATCTTCCTGGTCCCGATGTCCGACCCCGCGATCGAGGTCCGGCCGATCCCGAGCATGATCGGCCCACACCATCTCAACGAGGTCTTCTTCGACGAGCTGCGGGTCACCGAGGCGGACGTCCTCGGCACCGTCGGCGGGGGCTGGGCCATCGTGCAGGAGGTGCTGGCCTTTGAACGGGTCGGCATCGCCCGGTACGCGCGCTGCGAGCGCCTGCTGCAGGCCGCGCCGGCGGCGCTGGGCGCCGAATGGGACCAGCTGCCCGACGAGCTGCGCAGCCGCTGGGCCCGGATGCTCGTGCACGCCCGCCGCGCCCGGCTGCTCGCCTACCGGGTCGTGTCGCTGCAGTCCGGCGGTCGGATCCGCCCGGAGGACTCGGCGGCCTACCGGATCGCCGTGACCCGACTGGACCAGGAGAGCGCGGAGGTTCTCATGGACATCGTCGCCGGTGCTTCCCTGCCTGACGAGGACGGCCGGCGGTTCCGCCGCGCCGTCGAGGACCACCGCCGCTACTCGGTGTCCGCAACCGTCGCTTCCGGCAGCGTCGAGATGCAGCGGATCCTGATGGCACGCTCCCTGCTGGCGGCGCGGTGAACACCGAGCTGAGCGAGGAGGCCGTCGAGTTCGGCCGGACGGCCCTGCGCGCCTTCGAGGCTGCTGGCGGCGACCAGCTCGTCCAGGACGCCGAGCGGGAACCGGCCCGGCGGGCCGAGCTCGTCGAACCGGTGCTGGACGAACTCGGCGCCTGGGAGCTCGACCCCCGCGGCGGCGCCGACGAGCTCGAGGCGGCGGCCGCGCTGTGCAAGGCCGCCGGCTGGTGGGCGCTGCCGTACCCGGTGGCCGAGCGGCTGTGCCGCCCCACCGACGGCTCCACCGACGCATCCACCGAAGGCCTGGTCGTGATCGCCGGAACCGAGCCGGGGCCGCGCTCCGGCCCCGGGCCGGCGGCACCGGTCGCCGGGCTCGGCCCGCGCTGGTCGACGGTGACCCTCGACGGCCGGCGCGGTCTCGCGACCGCCGCGGAGCCGGTCGGCTCGCCCCGCTACACCGCCTTCGTGACGGAGCTGATCCCCGATCCGATCCCGGCCCCGGTCCCGGATCTCCCGGCCATCGACGGGCCGGCCGACGGCCTCGCCGATCTGGCCCTCGGCCTGGTGCTGCCCTGCTGGACCCTGCTGGGCATGCTCGACCGCGCGATGGAGCTGGCCCGCGCCCACGTCCTGGCCAGGGAGCAGTTCGGCCAGCCGCTCGCCCGGTTCCAGGGCGTGCAGTTCCAGCTGACCGACGCCGAGGTCGAACGGGTCGGCGTCGAGGAGCTGGCGAAATACGCGCTGTGGGCGGTCGCGACCGGCCGCCCGGAGGCGGTGGACGACGCGCTCGCGCTGCGCCTCGCCGCGCTGGAGGCCGCCGACCTGGTGTTCCGGGTGACGCATCAGCTCCACGGCGCGATGGGTTTCTGCGACGAGACGACGCTGTCGTGGATCTCCCGGTACAGCCAGCCGCTGCGCCGCCTCCCACTGGGCCAGGCGGCGACCCGCGACCACCTGACCCAGCGGATCGGCCGGATCGGCCTCGCTGGCCCGTTCGCCACGCAGCTCGAGGTGCAGCCCCGATGACGATCCCAACCGGGAGCGGCGGGAGCACCGGGAGCGGCGGGAGCACGGCGAGTGGCGCGAGTGTGGCTGGCCCCGTGGATCTCGCCGAGTTCCGCGCCGAGGTCCAGCGCTGGTGCCGGGAGAACGTTCCGTCCGACTGGCGACGGGCCCAGACCGGCGCCTCCGCCGAGGAGTTCGCCGCGTTCCAGCAGGACTGGTTCCAGCAGCTGCGCGCCGCCGGCTACGCCGTCCCGCACTGGCCCGCCGAATGGGGCGGTGGGATGCCCGTCGCCCAGCAGGTCGTCCTTTACCAGGAGCTCGCCGCGCACGACGCGCCGCGGCTCGTGCTCGGCTTCGTCTCGATCCATCACGCCGCGTCGACGCTGCTCGTCGCGGGCACCGACGAGCAGCGCCGCCGGCATCTGCCCGCGATCCTCGACGGCGAGATCTGGGTGCAGGGCTTCTCCGAGCCGGAGGCGGGCTCCGACCTGGCCAGCCTGCGCACCGTCGCCCGCCGCGACGGTGACACGTTCGTCGTCGACGGGCAGAAGCTGTGGGCCAGCGGTGCCGCGCACGCCGACTGGTGCCTGCTGCTCGCCCGCACCGATCCCGACGCACCCAAGCGCAAGGGCATCTCGTACTTCCTGATGGACATGCGCTCGCCGGGTGTCGACGTCCGTCCGGTGCGCAACGCGATCGGCGACTCCCACTTCTGCGAGATCTTCCTCAACGGGGTGGTGATCCCGGCCGAGAACCTGGTCGGCCCGGTCAACGCCGGCTGGCAGGTGGCCCAGGCGACACTGGCCGCCGAACGCGGGATGACCATGCTGGAGCTGGCTGAACGGCTCGGCAACGCGGGCTTCCGGTGGCTGGTCGACACCTGCCGCACCCCGGGGCCCGGCGGCGGACGTCCCGTCGACGACCCTCGGGTGGCCGACCGGCTCGCCGAGCTGGAGACCGAGATCACCGGCCTGCGGGCGCTGTGCCGCGGGCTGGTCGAACGGCACGAGGCGGACACCGCCGGCCCGGCGGACGCCTCGGTCGTCAAGCTCTTCTACAGCGAGCTGCTGCAACGGACGATGGACTTCGCCGTAGAGGTCGCCGGACTGCCGGCGCACGCCGAGCTGCGTAAGCCCGCGTCCAGCGGCTGGGAGTCGGGAGCATGGGTGCTGGACTTCATCGGATCGTGGGAGTGGACCATCCCCGGCGGGACCAGCGAGATCCAGCGCACGATCATCGGTGAGCGCGGCCTCGGCCTGCCCCGGGAACCGGCGGCGTCGGCATGAGCGACGTCGCCATGAGCGAAAGCGAGCTGGCGGAGCTGCATCGCGAGCTGCGCGTGGTGGCCCGTGACCTGCTGCGTCGCAACGCGGCGAAGGCCGGGCCGGACCAGACCTACCCCACCGTCGACTGGTCGCTGCTCGTCGACACCGGCTGGCTCGGTCTGGAGATCCCGGAGGAGTTCGACGGGGCGGGCGCGACCTTCGCCGAGGTGGCGGTCGTCCTGCACGAGCTGGGCCGGGCCGCGGCGAGCACGCCGTACCTGGGCACGGCCGTGCTGGGGGTCGGCGCCCTGGGCCTGCTCGAAGCGGGTGCCGCCCGGGACGAGCTGCTGCGCGCGGTCGCCGCGGGTGAGCAGCGCCCTGCCCTCGCGCTGCCCACCGGCGACAGCGACGGCGACGTGACCGCGTTCCGTCTGGCCGCCGCGCCGGTGAGCGAGGGCGACCAGCCCGGGGCCGGTCGAATGGTGGTGAGCGGAAGCGCGGACTTCGTTCCCGATGCGGCCGGCGCCGACCGGATCCTGCTCCTCGCCGCGGACGAGTCCGGGACGCCGGTCGTGGTCGCGGTGCGCCCGACCGATCCCGGGGTTACCGTGTCCGATCGTCCGGTGCTCGACGAGACCCGCCACCTGGGCACCGTAGTGGTGGAAGGCACCGAGGTCGACCCGGGCGCGGTGTGGCGGTTCCGCGGAACCGACCCGGCCGCGTCCGCAGCCTCGGCCCGGCGGCTGCTGGACCGAGCCGCGCTGGCCGTGGCCTGCGACAGCCTGGGGCTGGCGGAGGCGATGCTCGAAGCCACCGTCGAGTACGCCGGCACCCGCCGGCAGTTCGGACGTCCGATCGGCTCGTTCCAGGCGGTGAAGCACGCCTGCGCCGACATGCACGTGAAGATCACGGTGGGGCGGGAGCTCCTCGCCGCGGCGGTGCGGGCGCTGGCAGCGGCGGAGGATCCGGCGGGTCCGCACGATCAGGAGATCAGCGTGGCCGTCTCCCGGGCGAAGTCGTACCTCGGTGCCGCGGCGGTCGACATCGCCGGCGCGGCGATGCAGCTGCACGGCGGCATCGGTTACACCTGGGAGGGCGGGGTCCACGTCTACCTGAAGCGAGCGCTGCTGGGGCGCTCGCTGTTCGGTGCCCCGGCAGCTCACCGCGCCCGGCTCGCCGCCCGCTTCACCGCCCTCTGAGCTTCACCGCCCTCTGAGCTTCACCGCCCTCTGAGGTTCACCGCTCGCTGAGGTTCAGCCGCTCCCTGAGGTTCGGCGAACCGTCTGGAGGCGCGTGCGACTGGCCCGGGTCAGTCGCACGCGACTCCGTCGCCGTCCCAGTCGAGCCAGCGTGAGTAGCCGGGCTGACCCTCGTAGAGCGGAGCCGCCCCGGCGAGACGCGCGGTGAGGCATGAGCCGTAGAAGACGGCCGGTGAACGGGTGGCCTTCGCCGGGCTCCGCGTGGCGCTCGGCGCGGGCTTGGTGGCCTTCTGGGTGGTCTTCTGCCGGCTCGCGGGTGTCGACGCGGCGACCGGCAGCGCCGGTGCCGTGGGCTGCGGCCGGCGGGTCACCGGAGGTGCTGCCGGCGTCGGCGCCGCCTCCTGGACGGACACCACTTCCGGCACTGACGGCGGCGCTGGCGCGGTGGTCGGTGAGCCGCCGCCCGCAGGGCTCGTCGTCGCCGGGGGCAGGTCCGTCCTGGTCGCGGCGGTGCTGGCGTTGCCGGGCCCCTGGGCGGGCACGAGTACGGCGACGACGAGGAGGAGGACCAGGAAGACCCCGCCGATGCCGCTGCTCGCCCGCGGGTGCAGGCGGGCCCATGTGATCGCCTGGGCGCTCCACTCCGCTGGCCTTCTGGCCATCGCACGTGCTCGCATTTGCGGGAGTTTCCTGTTGTTACGTCGTGTATGTCCAGGTATAAGCCTTTCCGGCCTGGACTTCGGTGCGATTCCTGGACTTCGGTGTAACTGGCCGCCTGGCGACCCTCTTCAACGGCTGACGGCCTGGTGGCGCCTGGCGGCGCCCGGCGGCGGCGCGGTTGGGGCTGGCACGGTGAGCGGTTGAGGATCCTGGTCGTTGGAGAGCCTGCCGCGAGATCCCGAGCCTCAGGCAGCCGCAGCTGCCGAGCAAGGTCCGAGGTTTGTGGTCGTTGGAACGACGAAAAGCCTCAATGCTTCGGATGGCTCTGCCTCTCGGGCGGTGCTGACCGCCGGCGGCCAGATCATGCCATCCACTGAGATGCGGCAGGTCGCTACCCGATCCCACCTCGACGGCTACCGAAAGTAGCGACTAGCGGGAGTGGTAGGCGGCACGGAACAGTGACAAAGGAGCAACTGAGTGCGCACCACTGATCCCGCCGGCCGCCTGGTGACCCTCCGCCGCAACGGCCGACGGCCCCGGAGTGAGGCGTGCCAGCCGGTGTGGCTGGTGCCGGGGGCGTGCCGTGGCTAACATATAGGTGAGCGTTCGCTTTCTTACGGGGCGATCGCTCCTGTGACCGTCAGGTGCGTGGCCGTCGAGTGGGTGGCCGTCAGGGAGGACTCGTGACACTGGGCTGGTTCATCTCAGTCGACGACCATCTCATCGAGCCGGCACGGCTCTGGCAGGAGCGGCTCCCGCAGAAGTGGCGCGACACGGGCCCGCGGATCGTGCGCGAGGGCACGTCCGAGTTCTGGGTCTACGAGGACAGGCAGATCGTCACCACCGGCCTCAACGCCGTCGCGGGCAAGTCCCGCGAGGAGTTCTCGCCTGAGCCGATCTCGTATGAGGACATGCGGCCGGGCTGCTACGAGCCGGCGGCCCGGGTGGCCGACATGAACCAGGGGCTGGTGCTCTCCTCGATCCTGTTCCCGTCGTTCCCGCGGTACTGCGGGCAGGTGTTCCACGAGGCGAAGGACAAGGAGCTCGCCCTGCTGGGCGTGCAGGCCTGGAACGACTTCATCCTCGAGGACTTCGCCGCCGCCTACCCAGGGCGCTTCATCCCGATGATGATCATCCCGCTGTGGGATCCGGTGGCCGCCGCCGCCGAGATCCGGCGCACGGCGGCGCGCGGCGCCAAGTCGATCGCCTTCTCGGAGAACCCGACCAAGCTCGGGCTCCCGTCCATCCACACCGACTTCTGGGACCCGATGCTGGACGCCTGCAACGAGACCGGTTTCGTGGTCTCGATGCACGTCGGCTCCTCGTCGAACCTGATCCGCACCTCGCCGGACATGCCGACGCTGGCGTTCATGGCCTACTCGGCGGCGGCGAACCAGGCCGGCACGTTGCTCGACTGGCTGTTCAGCGGCAAGTTCGAGAAGTTCCCGAACCTGAAGATCGCGCTTTCCGAGGGCTCGATCGGCTGGATTCCGTACTTCCTGGAGCGGGCCGAGCAGGTCATCGACAAGCAGCGGTTCTGGGCGTCGCGCTTCGACATCGACATGAACGCGAGCCACGAGCGCGGCGAGGCCAAGGGCGCGGCCAGCTTCAACCTCGACACCGACATCCGCCAGCTCTTCCGCGACCATGTCTTCGGCACATTCATCGAGGACGCGGCCGGCATCCGGCTGCTGGACATCATCGGCGAGGACAACGTGATGCTGGAGTGCGACTACCCGCACTCCGACTCCACCTGGCCGGACACCTCGAAGCTCGCCAGCGGCTGGCTCGCCCACCTCTCCGAGGACGTCCAGCACAAGATCGCGGTCGGGAACGCCTGCCGCGTCTACGACTTCACCCCGGCTGACCCGGCGACGATCGAGGTCTGAGGCGTGGACAGGGAGTCGCTGGACCACAGCCTGGTACGCCGGCTGCTCGACCACATCGAGAACAACACCACCGACGTGGTCGACTCGGTGCTCGAGGTGTCGACCGAGATCTACTCGGACGGGTACTTCTCCGACGAGTTCGAGGCGCTTTTCCGTAACCAGCCGATCGTGCTGTGCCTTTCGGGTGCCCTGCCCGGCCCGGAGACCTACCACACGGTGGACATCTGCGGCACCTCGATCCTGCTGACGAGGGACGCGGGCGGCCAGCTCCGGGCACTGACGAACGCCTGCCGGCACCGTGGTGTGCGGCTGGCGGACGGCACGGGCAAGGCCAAGAGGTTCAGCTGCCCCTTCCACTCCTGGACCTACGACCTGGAAGGCAGCCTGGTCAGCGTTCCGTCCGAGCAGTACTTCGACGGGATGTGCCGGGAGGACAAGGGGCTCGTCGAGCTGCCGGTCGTCGAGGGGTACGGGCTGATCGTCGGCCGGCTGCGGCCGGGCGGCGAGCCGCTGGACATCGACGCCTACCTCGGCCCGCAGCTCGCCGGTGAGCTGGCCATGCTCGACTTCGCCGGGTGGGCGCCGCACAACGCGCCGCACATCCACGAGGTGGGGGCCAACTGGAAGGTCACGCTCGACACCTTCCGGGAGAACTACCACTTCAACTACCTGCACCGGAAGACACTGCGGACCTACGCGTACGGAGGTGTGCTGACCTTCGACGCCTTCGGCGCGCACCTGCGCAACTGCTCCGCGCTGCGCTCGATCGACGAGCTGATCGACCGGCCCGAGGGCGAATGGGGCGACGTCACGCAGCATTTCAGCTACCAGTACTCGCTCTTCCCGAACACCTGCATGACCTTCGACAGCCGGCACATCGAGCTGTGGCAGATCATGCCTACCGGCAGCGCCACCTCCCAGGTCCTGCACTCCGTCTACCTGCGTCCCGGGCTTTCGGAGGCGGAACGCGCCAAGGCCGTCGACATGGCACCGTGGATCTGCGAGACGGTCGTCGACGGTGAGGACTTCTGGGTGGCCGGCCGCACGGAGCCCGGTGTCCGCACGGGCGGATTCGACACGGTCGTGTTCGGCCGCAACGAGCCGGCCCCGCAGCACCTGCACCGTAACTTCGCCGCCGCGGTGGCGGCCTACCGCGAACAGCGGAAAGTCCGGGAGGCGTGAGCGGGAACGCGCTCGCGCGGGAGAGCCCGGCCGCCGTGGTGGAGGAGCTGGCCCGGCGGTTCCTCGCCGGTGACCGGGACGGCGCGTTCGCGCTGTTCGACCCGCAGATCCGCATCCAGCAGCCGGCGTCCCTCCCACACGGCGGCTGGTACTCCGGGCACGCCGGCGCCGAGCAGATGGGCGTCGAGTTCGCCCGCTACTGGAGCCGCACGATCAGCGACACCAGGATCAGCGGCTGCGGTGCCGGCACCGGCACCGGCACCGCAGCCGGCGGTTCCGGGGACGCTGGCGGATCCGGGGAGTCCGGGGACGCCGGTGAGCTGGTCGTCCAGCTCACGACCCAGACCTGGACGGCGACGTCCACCGGCCGCTCGGCGACGGTCGACGTCGTCGAGCTGATCCGGGTGCGGGCGGGTGTGATCCGCGAGATCAGGGTCTTCCAGCAGGACACCGCCCTGCTGCTGGCCACGCTCGACCCGGCCTAGCGGCATCTTGCCTGGCAGCGACAACCTGAGCGCGAGGCGGCCGCCCCCGAGCTGAGAGGGTGGCCGCCTCGGTTTTGCGCTTTGTGTCTGTGAGCCTCAGAAGGTCTCGGCGAGCGCCCAGGGGCCTTCCTGGAAGGGCTGGTCGAGATAGTGCATGCTGTAGACGATCTTTCCGGTCGCGGTCGCCGGGTCCACGCCGCACAGCCGCAGGGCCGCGTCGGCCATCGCACTGTCCGGCTCGACCGGGACGTTGTCCGGCGTGTGCGGGGAGACGACGGCGACGCCCGGCGTCATGACCAGGCCTGCCGTCCCGAGCGCGTTGACGGCGACACCGGTGCCCTCAAGCTCCGCGGCGAGGCCGGTGGAGAGCCGGTCGATCGCTGCCTTGCACATGCCGTAGGGGACGCAGCCGTCGCGCGACCAGTCCGGATAGGGCGGCCCGAGCGGGTGCCGGGCCTGCTTCGAGGTGATGTTCACGATCCAGCCCCGGCCGCGGCTGACCATGCCGGGAACGGCGAGCTGGCAGAGCCGGAAGGGGGCGTGGACCATCATCTGGAACATCAGCGCGTAGCGCCGGGGGGTGATGTCGAGCGCGGGCCCGTAGAAGTTGACCCCCGCGTTGTTGACGAGGATGTCGACCGGACCGAGGGCCGCCTCGGCCCGCTCGATGACCGTCTCGACGTCCGCCGGGTCGGTGAGGTCGGCCCGGATCGCGACGGCCTCGCCACCGCGGGCCCGGATCCGCTCGACGGTCTCCGAGATCGAGCCCGGCAGCGGCGCGGAACCCGCGTCGACGGTGCGGGCGACCAGGGCCACGGCTGCTCCCTCGCCGGCGAGGCGCTCGGCGATGTTCGCGCCGATGCCGCGGCTGGCGCCGGTGACGATTGCTATGCGGCCATCCAGGGACCCCACGAGGACCTCACCATCGTCGGCACCGTTGTCAGGCCGAATGATAACAGAGTGCTCACATACTTACGGCAAATGTGGGAGGTCTTGCGGAGTGAGCGGTTACTGAAATATTGTCGGCGCTGTTGCGCGGACCCGGCGCACGTGTCTCCCCGTGCCGCCGCCTGCCCGTGCCGATAGGAGGATCGTCCGTGCGGGTCGCCGTCGCCTACGAAGCCGAGAAGCCGCTGGTCCTGGAGGATGTCGCGCAGCCCGCGGTCGGCCCGCGGGATGTGCTGGTCCGGATCAGGGCGAGCGGCATTTGCCACACCGACCTGACCGTCATCAACGGTCTCTCGCCGCTGCCGCTTCCGACCGTGCCGGGCCACGAGGCCTGCGGCGTGGTCGAGGAGGTCGGCGCGGAGGTCCGCCGGGTGCGGGTGGGCGACCGGGTGCTCGCCTCCGTCTCGCCGGCCTGCGGTTCGTGCTGGTGGTGCATCAACGGGATGTCGAACCACTGTGAGCTGGGTGGTCCCGTCAAGGCGAAGCCGCGTTTCACGCTGCCCGACGGCCGCCAGGCGCCCGCGGTGTGCGGCTGCGGGACGTTCGCCGAGGCGATGGTGGTCGACGAGGCCTCGGTGATCGCGGTCCAGACCGACCTGCCGGACGAGCACCTCGCGCTGATCGGCTGTGGAGTGACCACCGGGCTCGGTGCCGCGCTCATCACGGCCGGGGTCACCCCCGGCTCGTCCGTCGCCGTGATCGGCTGCGGTGGTGTCGGGCAGTCCGTCATCCAGGGTGCGCGGATCGCCGGCGCGGCCACCATCATCGCCATCGACCTGTCGGCGGGGCGGCGTGAGACGAGCCTGCTCGCCGGGGCGACCCACGTGATCGACCCGGCCGAGGGCGACCCCGTCGCGCAGGTCCGCGACCTGACCGCGGGCCGCGGCGTCGACTACAGCTTCGAGGTCGTCGGGCTGCCCGCCCTGATGGTGCAGGCCTTCGACATGGCCCGGGCCGAGGGCGCGGTGACCCTGGTCGGCATGCCCGCGAAGGACGCCACGCTGACCCTGCCGGCGATCTCCGCGATCTTCTCCGGCAAGCGCATCGCTGGCTCCGTGGTGGGTGGGGCGCAGATTCTCAGAGACATGCCCCGATTCATCCGGCTGGCCGAGAGCGGGCGGCTGGACCTCAGCTCGATGGTCTCGAACAAGATCAGCCTGGACGAGATCAACGACGGGATCGCCCTGCTCAACCGCGCCGAAGGCATCCGAACCGTGATCGTCTGACGTCTGGCGGAGCTGGCGTCTGGCGGAGCTGGGGTTCGGCCGAGCTGGGGTTCGGCCGAGCTGGGGTTCGGCCGAGCTGGAGCTCGGGCGAGTCGGGGTTGGGCGAGCTGGGGTTGGGCGGGTGGCGGCGGGTGAGACCTGTCGCCGACGTGTCGGGAGGGGAACGCGACCATGACCGAGCGCACGCTGATCAGGAACGCCCGGATAGTGACCTGCGCGGAGCAGCCGGCGGGAGTGATCGCCGACGGCGACATCCTGCTCGACGGTGAGCGCGTCGCCCAGGTCAGCGCCGGGCGGCTGGCGGTGGACGAGCACGCGGTGCGGGTCGTCGACGTCCGGGGCGCGGCCGTCCTGCCGGGGCTCGGGGACGCCCACGTGCACCTGAGCTGGCCACTCGACTTCGTCTTCGACCATGTCTCGGTGGCGAACGCCCCCGCGGCGCCGCACGCGCTCGACGTCGCCGCGGTGGCCCGCACCTACCTGGAGAGCGGCTACACCCTCGTCATCGGTGCCGGGGTCTCCCAGCCCTTCGACGACATCCGCACCCGGGACGCGATCGACCGCGGCTACTTACCGGGCCCGCGCATCCTCCCCAGCGGCACGATGATCACCGAGGCGGGCGCGATCAGCGCCGACACCGGGATGACCATCGTCGTCACCGACGCCCGTGACCTGCGCGAGGCCGTCGCCCGGCAGTGCGACACCGGCGTGCGGGTGCTGAAGCTGTTCATCTCCGGCGACGGGATCGTCCCCGAGTACCCCTCCGACGACCTCTACATGAACGACGAGATGCTGGCCGCGGCCGTCGACGAGGCCGACCGGCACGGGGCGTTCATATCCGTCCACGCCCGCGGCTCCGCCAGCGTCGCGATGGCCGCCCGCGCCGGGGTGCGGCTCATCCACCACGCCTGTTTCCTCGACGAGGTCGCGCTGCGCGAGCTGCGGGCCCGGCGCGACGACGTCTGGGTGTGCCCCGGTCTGCACTACCTCTACGCCATGGTCAGCGGCCACGCCGAGCCGTGGGGCGTCACCCCGGACAAGATCGAGCGCGCCGGGTACGAGAAGGAGTTCCACGCCCAGGTCGAGGGCCTGCGCCTGCTGCGCGACGAGGGCATCCGCATCGTCGCCGGCGGCGACTTCGGCCACCAGTGGACCCGGCACGGCACCTACGCCGCCGAGCTGGAGCGCTACGTCGAGCTGGTCGGTATGAGCCCGGTCGAGGCGATCAACACCGCCACCCGCGACCTGGGCCCGCTCGTCGGCCTCGACGTCGGCCAGATCCGTCCCGGCGCGCTCGCCGACCTGCTGATCGTCGACGGTGACCCGACCACCGACATCACCGTCCTGCAGAACCCGGACCGCCGTCGCGCGGTGCTCAAGGGCGGCGAGTTCGCCTACGTCAACCCGAGGCTCTACCCATGACCGCGGTGGTGGGAACGGAAGCCGCCGCGGCGCGCCCCGCCCGGGCGGCGGCGAAGCTGCTGTCGGGCGTCGAGACCCTCGCCCGGTTGCTGGTGGTCCGCGAGCAGGTCGACGCCCGGGACGGACTGACGACCGCGACGATGGTCTCCGGCTACCCGGGCTCCCCGCTGGGCACGTTCGACCTGACGCTGGAACGCCTCGGCGCCACGCTCGGCGAGCACCGGATCGTGCACCGCCCCGGGCTGAACGAGGAGCTCGCCGCCGCGGTGGTGTGGGGCAGCCAGATGGGCGCGGTCAGCGGCTACACCGAGGTCGACGGGGTCGTCGGGGCCTGGTACGGCAAGACGCCCGGCCTCGACCGCTGCGGCGACGTCCTCAAGCACGCCAACGCGATGGGCTCCGGTCCCGGCGGCGGCGTCGTGATGTTCTGCGGCGACGACCCGACGGCCAAGTCGTCCACGCTGCCCTGCGAAAGCCTCTTCACCTTCGAGGACGCCTGCGTGCCGGTGCTGTACCCCGGCGACCAGCAGGAAGTCCTCGACCTCGGCGTCCACGCCTACCGGCTTTCGCGCTACTGCGGCTCCTGGGTCGGGATGAAGATCGTCACCGCGGTGGCGGACGGGGTCGGCAGTGTCGACCTCGACCTGGACCGGCACGACCCGGTGGACCCGCCGGACTCGGACGTGCTCGTCGACGGCGTCGCGTGGCGGCACCGGCCGCAGGTGACGATCGGCCCGCACGCGGTGCCCGGCCAGGAGGCGCTCGTCGTCGACCACCGGCTGCGCGCCGCCGCCGCCTACGCCCGCCGCAACGGCCTCGACCGGGTCGTCGGCGCCGCCCCGGGCGCGCCGCTGGGCGTCGTCTGCGGCGGCAAGACGTACTTCGACGTCGTCCAGGCGCTCACCGATCTCGGTGTGCGTCCCGGCGACCTCGCCGCCGCGGGCGTGCGGGTGCTCAAGCTCGGGATGATGTATCCCCTGGTGGAGAGCACCGTCACCGAGTTCGCCCGGTCCGTCGACGAGATCGTCGTCGTCGAGGAGAAGCGGCCGTTCGTCGAGACGCACCTGCGCTCGGTCCTGCACGAGGCGGGGGTCCTGACGCCGATCCACGGCAAGCGGGCCGTCGGCGGCGGCACGCTGCTCTCCAGCGTCGGCGAGCTGGATCCGGCGGTGATCGCGAAGGCGCTCACCCGGGTGCGCCCGGAGCTGGCCGTACCTGCCGATGCGGATGCGGGTGCGGGTGCCGCCGGGGCCGGGGCGGCGGGCGCCTCCGGTGCCGCCCGGCCACGGCGGGTGCCGGTGCCGCTGCCGCTGATCGACCTGCCCTCGCGGTCGCCCGGGTTCTGCAGCGGGTGCCCGCACAACCGCTCCACCGTCTTCCCGGACGGCGCGCTCGTCGGCGGTGGCGTCGGCTGCCACGGGATCATGTACTTCGAGAGCCGCAACAAGGGCATGACAAGCATGCCGCCGACGCCGATGGGGTCCGAGGGCGTCCCGTGGATCGGGCTGTCGCCGTTCGTCGGCGAGCCGCACCTCATCCAGAACCTCGGCGACGGCACGCTGAGCCACTCCGGGACACTGGCCATCCGGGCGAGTGTCGCGGCCGGCGCCGACATCACCTTCAAGATCCTCTACAACGCTGCCGTGGCCATGACCGGCGGCCAGGACGTCACCGGCCTGATGGACGTCCCGGCGATGACCCGGGCGCTGGAAGCCGAGGGCGTGCGGCGGATCGTCGTCTGCGCGGAGGACCCGAAGCGGTACGGGCGCCGGGCCCGCTGGGCGCGGGGGGTCCAGGTACGCGGGCGCGATGCGCTGCCGCAGGTCCAGGAGGAACTGCGCGACGTCACCGGCGTGACGGTGATCATTTACGACCAGCGCTGCGCGGCGGAGGCGCGACGGCTGCGCAAGCGCGGTGAGCTGCCCGAACCGCCCCGGCGGGTCGTCATCAACGAGGCCGTCTGCGAGGGCTGCGGCGACTGCGGCACCAAGAGCAACTGCCTGTCGGTGCTGCCCGTCGAGACCGAGCTCGGGATCAAGCGGCGTATCGACGATTTGTCCTGCAACCGCGACTACACCTGCCTGGACGGCGACTGCCCGTCGTTCGTCACGGTGCGCCCGAAGCGCCCGTCGCGCCTGCGGCCCGCGCGGCCCGCGCGGCCCGCGCCGAAGGCGGACATCCCGGAGCAGGGGAGCGGTGCGGCAGCGGAAAGTGGTGCCGGTTCGGGGGCTGGTGCCGGTTCGGTGGGCGGCCGGCGCCGGCGTGGCCGGGACGCCCGGCCCGCGCTCCCGGCGGGCACCCTGCCGGTGCCGGACGCCCCGCGCGTCGACGGCCAGTACGGCATCTACCTCACCGGCATCGGCGGGACGGGCATCGTCACCGCGAGCCGGATCATCGCCGCGGCGGCCGAATCGGCTGGCCTCGTCGTCGGTGGCGTCGACCAGACCGGGCTGTCGCAGAAGGCGGGCGCGGTCGTCTCGCACCTGAACCTCGCGACGTCCCGGGCCGAGATCGGGTCCGCCACAGTCGGGTCCGGCGGCGCGGACCTGTATCTCTCCGGAGACATCCTGCAGGCCGCGACCGCCTCCAACCTGGGCCGGACCAGGCCCGGGCACACCATCGCGGTGGTCGAGGCGGAACTCACCCCGACCACCGCGATGCTCCAGGGCAACGCCGCCGCGCCCGATCCCGACGACCTGCGCCGAGCGGTCGAGGGCCGGCTCGGCAGCGAGCGAACGGCGTTCGTGGACGGGCGGCGGATCGCCGAGCGGGTCTTCGCCGACCAGCTCCTCGGCAACGTCGTCCTGCTCGGGGCCGCGTTCCAGCTCGGCGGGCTGCCGCTGACCCTGGACGACCTCGAGGCCGCGTTGCGCCGCCAGGGCCGGGCCGCCGCCGCGAACCGTGAGGCGTTCGAGTGGGGCCGCTGGGCCGCCCACGACCCCGCCGCGGTCGAGGCCTGCCTGGCAGTGGGCCCCGCAGGCCCGTCGGCGGGCGGTTCCGCGGCGGGTGGTTCCGCGGCGGGGGGAAGGGCTTCGGCGAGCGGCCCGGCGTTGCACGATCCATCGCCGGCGGCGCTCGACCGGGCCGCGCCGCTGGTCGACGGTTCGGCCCTGCCGAGCGAGTTGCGTGAGCTGCCTGAACTGCGCGATCTACTCGTCCGCCGGACCGCGCAGGTGATCGACTACTCGGGTCCCGGGCTGGCACGCCGCTTCGTGGGGCTGGTCGAGAAGGCGGCGGCCCGCGACGGAGCCGAGTACGGGTGGGAGCTCACCCGCGCCGTGGCCGAGGCCTGGTTCAAGCTGCTGACCTACAAGGACGAGTACGAGGTCGCCCGGCTGCACCTGAAGGTCGACTATGACCAGGTCGCGAGTGAGCTGGGCATCGACGGCCCGTACCAGGTGACCTACCACCTCCACCCGCCGGTGCTGCGCGCGCTGGGCATGTCGAAGAAGCTCCCGATGGGCCGGCCCTACGCCGCCGCGTTCCGCCTGCTGCGCGCGATGAAGCCGCTGCGCGGGACGCCGTTCGACCCGTTCGGCCTGCTCGCCGACCGGCGGACCGAGCGCGCCGTGATCGAGGAGTTCGAACGGCTCATGACCGAGCTGCTCGAACCGGGGCCCGCGGTGCCGTACGAGGCGCTGCTGCGGGCCGCCCGCTCCCCGCTTGCGGTGAAGGGCTACGGGGAGATCAAGGAGGCCGCCGTGGCGAGATGGCGCGACGAGGTCACCCGGTTGAGAGGCGAGCTCGAGGCCGCCCGTGGCGCTGTTCCGGCCACCGCCGACGGCGACGGAGACGGCGGATCCTCGTGATCCAGGCGCTTCCGGTTCGCATGCGGCCAGCACCCGGGCGTGGAGGCCGGAGGCCGGGGCCGAGGCCGGGGCCGGGCCGTGTCCGGATGGGGCCGGGTCTGGAAGCCGTGTTCGGAGGCCGGGTTCGGGTGGGGCCGGGCGCTGCCCGGCCCGGACACGCGCGTTGGTGATCTGACACTGCTGTCTGGTTTTCGTGGCGGGTTCTGCCGTCGCGTTCGCGGAACTAAAGGGCTCCCTGTGACCTCTTACGGAACACCTGTTGACGTCGCGAGCGGCGCGGGTTCCGCAAGCCACTGAAGGCAAGAGGCCACAAGGACGCCTTTAGTCGCTGCCACCGCCTTACGCGGCCTGCGGCGAGGCAGGGGATGGGGAACACCACCCGGCGGGCTGTCGGTGCTCTGAAGACCCTGGTAGAGGGCGTGGAACCGGTCAGGTGGGCTGTCGGTCGCCCCGTTTCGCCTCGGCGGCATCCACGAGATTCGACGTGAGCCGCGCGCGGACTGGGCGCGGATCGGGCGATGACGATCCGGGACCGCCCGGGCGGCCGCTCGGCGCTGGTGGCCGTGGTCTCGGTGGGGCTGCCCTGCGGCGACCTGATTCGAAGCTCTGACGCTGACGTCAGCTTGTCACTTTCGCTGTCGCGTCGTCCGGCCGGCAGGCCGTCCAGTCGGGATGCCAGCCGGCAGGCCGTCCAGTCGGGATGCCGGCCGGGGGGCTGCGCCCTGCGCCAAGCGGGCCCTGGGCCAAGCGGGCGCTGGGCCGGGCGGGCGCTGGGCCGGGCGGGCACCGCGTCTTGCCGGGTCGCTCGAAAACTAAGTGAGCATTTGCTATCTTCGTGGGGATCGTTGCTCGCTGGTGACCGATCGGAGTCTCGATGGACCTCCTGCTGCGTCAGGCCTCGTTGATCGACGGAACGGGGGCTCCCGCCCGCCCCGCCGAGGTCGCGGTCAGTGGCGGCCGTGTGGTCGCCGTCGCCGCGCCCGGCGAGCTGACCCCCACCGCCGGGACGGAGATCGTCGACCTGGGCGGGCTCACCCTCGCCCCGGGGTTCATAGACGTCCACACGCACTACGACGCGCAGATCCTCTGGGACGGTGACCTCACCCCGTCGAGCTGGCACGGCGTCACCAGCGTGATCATGGGGAACTGTGGCTTCGGGGTGGCCCCCACCCGACCCGAGCACCGCGACACGATCATGCGCATCCTGGAGAACGTCGAGGGGATGTCCCTGGACGCGCTCGACTCCGGCATCGACTGGTGCTTCGAGACCTTCCCCGAGTACCTCGCCGCGCTCGACGCCCGGCCCAAGCGCCTCAACGTCGGTGCCTTTCTCGGGCACTCGCCGCTGCGGGCGTTCGTCACCGGTGGCGAGGAGCGGGCAGCCACGCCCGAGGAGATCGGGCGGATGCGTGAGATCGTCCGTGAGGCGCTCGACGCGGGTGCGCTGGGGTTCTCCACCTCCCGCCAGCCCGCCCACCAGGGTGCCTACGGGCGTCCGGTGCCCAGCCGATTCGCCGAGGTCAGCGAGGTCTACGAGCTGGTCTCGGTGCTCGGTGAGCTGGGCCGGGGCGTCGTGCAGGTCTCCATCGGCCCCGGCCTTTTCGTCGACCAGTTCTCCGAGCTCGCGACCCGCTACAACGTTCCGGTGACCTGGACGGCGCTGGTCGCCCGGGCGGACAAGCCGGGCGCGGCGCTGCGCACCGTCGAGCGCGGCGCGGCGCTGCCCGGCGAGGTCTACCCGCAGATCGCCTGCCGCCCGATCGTCATGCAGATCACGATGGACGACCCGGTGCCGCTCGCCGAGATCGACGAGTGGAAGGAAGTCCTGGCCCGGCCGCGGGCGGAACGCGCCGACCTGTACCGGGACCAGACCTGGCGCGACCGGGCCCGCCCGGCGACGCTGGCCGCGTGGAGCCACCGCTGGCCCAAGATCGACGTCGAGGAGACCGGCGCGCACCACGACGCCGTCGGCATCCCGCTCGACCGGCTGGCCGCCGAGCGGGGCACCACCCCGTTCGACCTGATGCTCGACCTGGCGCTGGGCGACACCGAGCTGACGCGCTTCCGGGTGGTGCTCGACAACGACGGCGATGCCGAGGTCGGCGACCTGCTCGCCGACCGGCGCACGCTGCTCGGGCTGTCGGACGCCGGCGCCCACGCCAGCCAGCTCTGTGACGCCTGCTACTCCACCCACCTGCTCGGCCACTGGGTCCGCGAGCGTGGCGTGCTGTCGCTGGAGGACGCGGTGTGGCGGCTCACCGGCCAGCCGGCGCAGGCGTTCCGCGTCGCCGACCGCGGCCTGGTGCAGGAGGGCTTCCACGCCGATCTGGTCGCCTTCGACCCGGCGACGGTGGGCACGACCCCGGTCGAGCGGGTCCGTGACCAGCCGGGCGGCGCGGACCGCCTGGTGGTGCGCAGCACCGGCATCGAGTACGTCTGGGTGAATGGCGTCGCGACCCGCACCGCCGGCAAGGACCTCCCCGACGCCGCCCCCGGCCGCCTCCTGCACGCCCGCACCGCCTGATCACCGCGCGAGCCGTGTGCCCCGATAGCGGCGATTGCGGTCTCCTTTGCCTTCTGTCCTACTATGGCCTGCTGCGCAGCCGACGGTAGCCAGATCAGCGCATTGGGTGTCAGTTGATTCATGGTGCTGTCCGCCGCCTGACCGCGGCCAGCTGAATGATTCCCTGACCCGAGGAGCCCGCACATGCCCGCCGATGGCATGCCCCCTGACGGTGCCGTTCCCGCCGACGGCACGTCCCTCCCGAAGGATGACGGTGCGCCGCCGGCCGGTGCCGCGGAGCCGGACCCGTTCGCCGGGCTGGTCCTCGACGACGCGTTCGTCGCCGCGGCGACCCGTTACGAGGCACCGGCGCGCACCCGGGATGCGATCGCCCGCTTCGGAGCGGCCGAGGATGAACGGTCGCCGCTGCTGGCGAAGCCGCGGCCTACCCGAGCCAGGCGAGGGCGCTGGGCTGGCTCCGCGGGGCGCACCCCGCGCCCGCCCCGCGGTCGGTCGTTGCTGTCGTCGCCGTCCGCGACTGGCGGTGGATGGACCCGCGGCCGGGTCATTCTCGCCGTGATCAGCCTGACCCTCCTGGTCAGCACCCTGGTGGCGTTCGTCCGCTCGGAGTTCGATCTCGACGACGTACCGCGCACGACGGTGCCCGCCGCCGCGCCGAGTTCGCCGGCCGATCCCACCGGGCCGGCCGCCGGGGAACCGGCCGATGCCTCGGACGAGAGCCTTCCGGAGCTGCATCGGTGGAAGTGGGAATCAGGCCGTTGCTACCGCTGGACACAGGTGCCCGTCGACGTCTCGGTTGACGACGTTCCGTGCGCCACGCCGCACCTGTTCGAGGCGGTCGGGAGGCTCGACCTCGGCCCGGCCTACCCCGATGACGCCCCGTACCCATCACAGTGGAACGACGTCGCGGACCGTCACTGCGGCCCGCTGGTCACGAAATACCTCGGCTATTCGCTCGACCCGTTCGGGCGCTACGCCGCGAGCACGATTCACCCCAGGCGACCGGAATGGGACAGCGGCGGTCGCGAGGTCGTCTGTGGGCTGGTCGTCAAGGGCGAGGCCGATCCGAGTCGGCCGTGGTTCCTCGACACGTTTTCCGGTGGTGTCCGGGGAGCGGACCAGGCGATGATCTTCCCGGCGGGTACCTGCTTTCGGCACGCCGCCGACGAACTCGACGACGTGGTTCCGTGCGAGGAGCCCCATCACACCGAGAGCGTCGGAACGGCCGTCCTGCCAGACACGGTCGATGGCGCACCGCCGTCGGCCGAGCGCTTCGACGAACTCGCCGAGGCTGCCTGCGCGCCGCGGTTCGCGCCCTACCTGGGCCACGGCAACGGCGCCCGTGGCAACGGCGGCGTGGTTGTCCAGGGCAACTGGCACCTGATCCGTCCCGAGAGCTGGCGCGCGGGCACCCGCTCCACCACCTGTCTGGTCGGCCTGGTGGATGACATGGGGCAAGCCGTGGCGACCACCGGCCGGCTCGACCCGGCGAATCCAGCGGCCGGGGCGGGCACGGCCGACGTCTGAGCACCGCCAACCGATGCCGTCGGCGCAGTCCCGGTGCGTCGACCCTCTACCGTGGTCCGCCGGGCCCGGCCGGGAATTCTTTCCTTTGGTAGAGAGTGATTCTTCCTCTGCCGCCGCTCTGGGTAGCCAGTCCCCGGTCGCGGAGGCCGCGTAGTGCCTTGCGGATACTCGGGGCGGAAAGCGCGAGTTCTTCGGAGAGCTCACGGACCGTCTTTCCGTTCTGGGTCAGCGCCTGGTGAACGCGACGTTCCGTGATACCCAGAGAAGTCTCGGCAGTCGTACGTTCGGCGGGCCCGGGCGGTGCGGTCGCGTGCTGGTGGAGGACCACGGTGAACCGGATGCCGCTGTCGATGTAGTGGGCGGGAGGCAGCCCCTGGTCGGCGAGGGATTCGGTCACGGTGGGTATTCCACTGGCGAGGGCCTCGATCACCCGAGCCCCGGTCTCTGGTGATCGCACATGCTGGCAGATGGCGACGAGCCGGGCGTTGCGTGCGGAGGTCACGGCGTCGCGGCCGAGCCGGTCGACGGTGATCCCGTAGAGTCCGCCGGGATTGGCCACGATCAGGCGGTCTCGCAGGAGCCGAACCTCGACGGCGAGCCCGGCGGACCAGTGGTCGAGGTCGCGGTGGACCAGCGCGTTGGCGACCAGCTCGCGGAAGGCGACGAGCGGATAGCTCGGCCGGTCGTGGACGGATCCGTCCGGCTCGGCGACGATCGCGGTGTCGAAGGTCCGACGTGCCCACAGCAGTGCGGCGTCGAGCATCCGCGGGATGGGTCCGCTGATGACGACCTGGTTGCGGGCCCGGGTGGCGGCCGAGTCGGTGGGGAGGCGCTGCGCGGCGGCCTGGATGACATAGCGAGGGAACCACTGCTGAGGATGGACCCCGAGGGCGAGGATCCCGGCGACAGTCGGCTGCCCACCGTCGCGGGTGACACCCGCGCGGCGGAGGAGTTCGTCATCGTCGGGGAAGCGGCCGAGTCCGAGCGGGTCGCGGTCGCGCACGGCGGACAGGTACGCGTCGACAAGCTCGGCGTCGAGGTCGTCGATGGTGGCGTCCTCGACGGGGGACCGGTCGAACAGGGGCGGTTGACGGGCCGCGAGAAAACCCTGTTCGTCCAGGTCGGAAAGTGCGTAGTCACCGTCGTAGCCACGGAGGTACGCCGTGCCGGTCGCCGCCACGCGACATGGTTTGGCCGACCGGTCGCACTCGTGGACCTGGGCGACTATGACAGCGGTGCCGTCGACCTCCGCGTCGTCGATGGTCAGGCGGACCGGCGGGGTGAATGCTCGGGCCTTGGCAGCCAGACCCTGCTTGAGGACCTGTGGATCGGGAAGCCTGACCGGGCGGAACCCCGCCTGCTCGTCGAGACCCAGGATGACAGTCCCACCGCCGGGCTGGTTCGCCAACGCGCTCAACGTTGCGGTCAGCGAGGCAGGCAGGCCACCTGCCGCGGACTTGACCTCGACGTCGGTTGTGTCGCCACCTGAGCGGCGGAGATGATCGATCAGCTGGCTCACGTCGCGTGGCACACCCAAATGTAACCACGGGGCGGTTACATTTGGCGTGGGGGTTATATTTGACACCCCGAGATCGGGGCCGAGGCGGCTGAAGTCCGCTGCAGCGCCTGGCATGACCTGCGGCGTCGCGTGGCCCGCGAAATGTAACCAGGCGTGGTTACATTTCGCGGTGCGGTGCGGTGCGGTGCAGGCCGGCTCAGTTGTGCGCCTGACCCGTTGTCAGCCCAGACGGGCTCGATGCGAACTTTTTCACAGCTTGTCCTAGGATGGCCTGCTGCGCTGCCGGTGGTGGGTGCCGCCGGTGGCAGGGGCGAGGCGAGACCCCGCAGATTCACGAACACGCGGGTCGGTGGCTCGAACCGTCGCGGCGCGTACTGATCCTCGTGCCCAGGGAGTGGGAGCCGTCATGCCCGTCAACCGAGAACGTGCCAACAGGTGGCGACGGGGCTGGCGTGGGCACGCGGTGACCATCGCGATCAACGTCGTGCTTGCCGGCGCGGTCGTCTACGCCCTGGTGGAGGTTCGCTCCGACGACTCCTCTCAGGACGACTCCGCTGCCGCGACGGGGATCGACGCGCCGGTGGGCGGGAAGCCGCTCCCATCGTCGTCACCCACCAGCGCAGGCGCGGACCGGAACGTCGAGCTCGAGCAGTACATCTATGCGACCGGGCACTGCTACACCTGGGAGCAGGATCTCGCCAGGTCGTATGTGAAGGACGTCCCCTGCGCGGATCGCCACCTCTTCGAGGCGGTCGACCGGGCGGACCTCAGCGGGGAGTATTCGGGCTCGGCTTTCTTTCCCAGGCCCGAGGAGTGGTCCGATATCGCCGGCCGGTACTGCTCGGAGATGATCGGTGAATACCTCGGCTATCCCCTCGACCCGTACGGGCGCTTCGGTCCCGCCGTGATCCATCCGGAGCAGCTGGGATGGGAGGAAGGCGACCGGTCGATCACGTGCGGGATCGGGTCGAGCGCCTCCGAGACGGACCCTTCGCCGGTCGCCTTCCCGCCGTTCGAGGGCGCCGTCCGGGGCGCTGACCAGACCCGGGTGCGCGCTGTCGGAACCTGCTTCAGTGACGACGCGGACCACATGATCGAGACGCCCTGCGGCGCCCCCCACAATCTGCAGAGCATCGGGGCCGTCACCGTGCCGGGCACTCCGCCGGGAGGCGGCCCGCCGTCCGACAGCTGGCTCGACGAGCAGGTGGGCCCGCGGTGCGCCGAACTGGCCGCGCCCTACCTGCGGACGGAGCGTTTCGAGTCCGCCTTGCTGACGCCGCAGTGGAACACCATCGAACCGGAGAGCTGGCGCGCGGGCACCCGCCGGACGAACTGCTATGTCGGTTTCGTCGACGGGAACGGAACACCGGTGCCGGTCCACGCGGCCCTGCCCGTGCCGGCGGCCTGACCCGGACCGGCCACCTGGGCGGGCCCGCGTGATGCGTCCGGTTCCGTGGAACCGCGGGCGGCCGGCCGGTGATTACTGCGACGGTGAGATTCTGCCACCGACCGCGGTGCCAGCAATCATGCCAATAGCCGCAAACAAGACTTGGCAATCAACAAGAAGTGAGGATTTCGGTTGTTTTAGCAGCCAAAATCCTCACTTCTTGCTCGGCGGCGGCGGCGGCATCAGCGGAAGCCCGAAGCCCGAAGCCTGGAGCCCGAAGCCCGGGATTCCGTTACACGCTTCGGGGTTCGCGGTGGCCACAATCCTCAGGTTTTCGTCCGGCGGCTGCCAGTTGCCGGATGCCGGCGCCAGTCCGTTCAGACCTGCGCCGTTCAGACCTGCGCCGTTCAGACCTGCGCCGTTCAGACCTGCGCCGTTCAGACCTGCGCCGTTCAGGCCTGAACAGCGGCCTGTGCCTGGCGGGGCCGCTCTGAGCCGGTGTCGGGGATGCGCAGCAGCTCCGCCGTGTTGCCGCGCAGGATCTTGCGGGCCACCGCCGGCTCACAGGTGTCCAGGCGCTCCACGTAGTCGACCGGCTGGCGCAGGCCTTCGGGGTGCGGGTAGTCCGAGCCGAAGAGGACCTGGTCCGGGCCGAGGATGTCGATCAGGTCGTGGACGTCGTCCTCCGGGAACGGGCAGACCCACAGATGCTCGGTGAGCATCTCGCTCGGGCGGGCGCTGAGCGCGCCGCCGATCATCGGGCCGCGCCGGCCCAGGGCCGCCGCCTTGTCGACGGTCTTGAGCAGGTGCCGGACCCAGTTGCTGCCGTTCTCGATCGAGACGATCTTCACGCCGGGGTGGCGGCCGAAGAGATTGTGCAGGGTCAGGGCGGTCAGGGTGTCGACGATCGGGCGCTCGGTGTTGCACAGCGCCCACTGCAGCGGTGACTGGCGATGGGACGGGTTGCCTGCGTCCTCCGACCACAGGCTTCCGTAGGCCAGGTTGTAGCCGCTGTTGGAGACGTGGAAGACGACCCCGACGCCGGCCTCGGCGACCGTCGCCCAGAACGGGTCGAACACCGGGTCGGCGGGGGAGCGCCCCCCGACCGGGCCAGGGCGCAGGTGCACCAGGCGGGCCCCGGCGTCGAGCACCCGGCGTAGCTCGACCAGGCAGTGGTCGAGGTCGAGCAGGGAGAGCATCGGCACGGCGAAGATCCGGTTCTCCGCCGCGTAGCCCCAGTCCTCCTCCAACCAGCGGTTGAACGCCCGCAGGCTCGCGTAGGTGAGCTCGATGTCATCCACCATGTCCTGCTCGACGGCCACGCCGAGCGTCGGCAGCATGATGCTCGCCTCGACGCCCTGGTCGTCCATCAGGCGCAGCCGGGCGGGCCGCTCGATGAAGGCGGGGTGGTCCTTGGCGTTGAGGACCTCCCGGTGGGTGAAGCCGTCGGCGACCTCGCCGACGAACAGCCCCTGCAGCGCTCCGGGGGCGGAGGCGTAGTCACCGGGCATGACGCTCATGAAGGTGCGGCGGTCGCCGATGAAGACCCGGCCGAGACCGTCCGTGCCGCGTTCCACCCGCACGGTCTCGTTCTTCCAACGGGACTCGATGTGTCGGGAGAAGCAGTCATCCGGTTCGTAGTAGTGGCCGTCGGCATCGATCAGCTCGTAGTCCACCGATCCACCTCCACAAAGATAGTGAACACCCGCTCATTATAGGACCTGGCCCGCCTGGTGGATGCTCTTGCTGGCCAACAGGCTGTTGATCTCCTCCGCGGAGAAGCCGAGCGCGGTCAGGACGTCCGTGCTGTGCTCGCCGATACCGGGGAGCGTCGGCCGGGGTGCCTCCGGAGTGCGCGGGCCGTATCGCAGCAGCGGCCCGATCTGCTCGAACCAGCCCCAGTCCGCCACGTCGTAGGATGCGACCCGCCCGAGCTGGCGGTTCACCGGATCGTCCAGCACCGCGCGGCGGAACCCGTCCCGGTCGGGCTCGTCGACCAGCTCGGCCGCCACGCCGTGCGCACGCAGGTGCGCCACCCACTCGGCCGCGGTCGCGGTCGCGAACGTCGCCTCCAGCGTGGCCTCCGCCTGGCGGGCGAGCGCGTCCTGCGCGCCGCCGCGCAGCGGGACGTACACCTCGGGCAGGGATTCACCGCCGGTTACCGGCGTGCCGGTGCCGGTGCCGGTGCCGCTTCCGCCGCTGACGCCCACGCCGGCGGGCGGTGGCAGGGCGCGCAGGCGCTGCCAGGCGTCCCGGTCCGGCACGACGAGCGCGAACCAGCGGCCGTCCCGGGCCGGGTAGATGCGGTAGCCCGGGCCGTAGCCCGTCTGGGCGGCGTCCAGGGTGGGGGTGGCCACGGGTTCGCCGTCCCGGAAGAACACGCCGCTCTGCAGGAGCATCCCGGCACCGAGCAGGCTGGTATCGACCCGCTGCCCGCGCCCGGTGGCCTCCCGCGCGTACAGCCCGGCGAGGATCCCGGCCGCGGCGACCCAGCCACCCGTCATGTCCAGCGGGATCCAGGTCGGGGCCACCGGGTCGTTCCCGGCGCCGCCGACGGCCTGCTCCAGCCCGGTCAGCGCCTGCATCAGCGCGTCGTTGCCGGGGTGCTTCGCCCGCGGCCCGGACGGCCCGAAGGCGCTGGCGTGGCAGTAGACGGCGCTCGGGTTGAGCGCGGCGACGGTGTCGGCGTCGATGCGCAGCCGCTCGGCCACGCCGACGCGGAAGTTGTGCAGGACGACGTCGGCCCAGCGGATCAGCCGCTCGACGACCGGCCTGGTCTCGGCGGCGCCCAGGTCCATGGCGAGGCTGCGCTTGCCGCGCTGGCAGGCGGCCACCGCGTAGGCCGCGGCCCGCATCGCCTCACCGCCCGGCGGCTCGACCTTGATGACGTCCGCGCCCAGGTCAGCCAGCACCTGGGCGGCGAGCGGGCCGGCCACGAAGGCCGAGAAGTCCAGGACCCGCACGCCGTGCAGCGCGAGCCCCGGCGCCCCTCCCGCCTGTGGGCCACGCCTGCCCGCGGCGCTGTCGGCGCCGGCGTCGGTGCCGGTGGCCGGCTCCACTGACTGGACGGAGATCGGCGAGCCGACGACGACGTCCTCGTGGCCCGCCTCGGAACGGGTTACGGCGAGGCCGATCTCGGTCAGGTGTGGGTCGGCGAGCGCCTCACCGGGGCGCAGCACCGGCTCACAGGCGATCCCGGCGGCCCGCAGCCGGGTCAGCCAGTCCGCCCGCGGCCGCAGCGCGAACGGGGACCGCCAGCGCCGGGCGCGCTCGTTCAGCGCCCCGGTCATCTGGTCGGCGTAGTAGCCCTCCGCGCTGGGGGTGTCGCCGAGCACCTCGATGAGGCGCGCGTACATGCCCTTGCCGCCGAACCAGACCTGGAGCAGCTCGCCGTCCGCGCAGCGGTAGAGGAAGTTGGGGAAGGTCGAGCCCTTCTCCCAGTACGACTCGATCTCCGTGGCGGCCCGCTCGGAGCGCCCGATCATGCAGCCGAGGGTGGCCAGCAGACCGTCGTAGAGGGACGTCTCGGCCCAGCCGCCGTGGCCCGTCGCGGCCCGGCGGCGCAGCAGCGCGAGCGCCGAGGTCGTGAGCAGGAACGCCGTGCCGCTGCCTGACGCCTGCGCGTCGACGAAGATCGGGCCCGGGCGGTGCCCGGCCAGCTGGGTGCAGAAGCCGGCGCGTGCCTCGACGAGCAGTCCGAAGTCCGCCGCGGTGCCCTTGGACGTCCGGCTGGGCCGGCAGCGCAGGTAGACCAGGCCCGGGTGGGCGGTGGTGAGCTCGAGGCAGCCCAGTCCGCGCTCCTCGACGAGCTGCTCGGGGCCGTAGACGATGGCCACGTCCGCACCGAGCAACAGGTCACGGATCCGCGCCGGGTCGTCGGTGACGACCAGGTGCTTGTCGCGGTGCCAGACCTGGCCCCAGGCGACCTCCTCGTCGAGCTCGGGTGTCGCCGTGCCCACCACGCGCACGACCCGAGCGCCGAGGTCGGCGAAGATCATGCCGGGCACGCCGCCGGCGAGCCCCAGCCCGAGGTCGCTGGTGCCGACGGCGACCTCGACGACGGTCAGCCCCGCGCACGGGCGCTGCGCCCCGGCGGCGGCGACGGCCGCGCTCATGAGGCGCTCCCGGCGGCCGACGTGGACAGCCCGCTCGCGGCCGCGGACGGTTCGACGGCGGCCCCGCCGGGTTCGGCCCCGCCGGGTTCGGGCCCGGCTTCGGGTGCCGGTGGGGCGACCAGCCTCGGCAGCACCTCCTCGGCCGCGAGGGTGATCACGTCGAGGGTGTCCTCGTGCGCGGCGGGTGAGATCACAAAGTGGCGCACACCGGCGTTGACGTACTCCTGGAGGCGGGCTGCGACGTCCTCGGGCGTGCCGGCGGGGGCGATGCGGTCCAGCATGCTGCCCGGCTTGTCTCCGTAGGCCTTGCCGAGGAACTTCGCGACGTCGTCCCGGGCGCGGTCCCGGTCGCGGCGGATCGAGCAGTACAGGAAGATCATCCACTCGAAGCCGCTCGCGTCGAGGTCACGACCAGCGGATTCGGCGTGCTCGCGGACGGTCTTGACGGTCCGGGCGTAGGCGTCCGGGGAGACGAGGTACGGCATCCAGCCGTTGCCGAGGCGGGCCGCGCGGCGCATCGCGGCGCCCTTGCGGCCGGAGACCAGCAGCGGCGGCCCACCGGGCCGGGCCGTCCGGGGCGCGGCACCGGCTGTGTCCCTTAACGCCACCGGGTGCAGCTCGACGTCGTCGAAGTGGAAGAACTTGCCGTGGTGGCTGACCGGGCCCCCGCTCCACAGCGCGCGCAGGATCTCCAGGGTCTCGTCGGTGCGCGGCCCGCGCTCGGCGACCGGCACGCCGACGGCGTCGAACTCGTGCGGGAACTCGCCGCCGACCCCGACCCCGATCGAGAGCCGCCCGCCGCTGTGCACGTCGAGATCGGCGATCTGCTTGGCGAGCACGACCGGCTGGTAGAGCGGGGCCAGCAGGACGGCGGTGCCGACGCGGACCCGCTCGGTCCAGGCCGTCATCAGCGCGAGCCGGGTGAGCGCCTCACCGGTGCCCGTCCGCGGCAGGACGTGCCCGCCATGCCAGACGGACTCGATCGGGAGGCGCTCGGCGGCGGCGAGCCACGCCCGGTCCGGCTCGGGAATCGCCGCTGCTCCGAAGACGATGTGGTTGTCTGGCAACAAGGGCTCCTTCGCGGACGACCAGTCGAGCGCGTGCACTGGCCGGCTGGCCGGTTGGCCGGCTGGCCGGTCGGCCGGGTCCGAACCCGGCCGAGGGCGCCGGCCCCGCCCGAGGCTGCGGGCCGCAGGCTGCCGGCGCCCCGCGTTCGGACCGGTGCGGGCCGTGACCTCGGCTCTTGCCGGCGTCAGTCGCGGAATGTCGGCACGCACGGCCGAGCTTGCGTGGCAGAATAGCGGAGTGAGCGTACACTTTTTAGTGGTTCGAGGGGAAGCTCGACCAGACCCGTCGACGGGTCTGGCGTCTGCACCGGCCCCCGGTCCGGAGCCGGTCAGACCGGGGCGCGTGGCGTGACCAGCCGAGGTAGCGCGCAGGCTCCGTCCTTCAGGGTGGGGCCAGCGCATCACTCCGCCGTCACGGTAAGTGGCGTGTTGTATTCTTCCGGTTATGGGGAGTCGGGTGGTGAAGCGGGCATACAGGTACCGTTTCTACCCGAATCAGGAACAGGTCGAGAACCTCGCGAGAACCTTCGGTTGTGTGCGCTATGTGTACAACCGCGCGCTGGCCGAACGGCACCGCGCCTGGGTCGGGGAGCAGCGCCGGATCAGTCATGCCGAGACCGACAAAATGCTCTGGTGGTCCGGAACATGGTCCGAAATCGTTCCCTTGCCCGCGCGATCTCGGACGCGTCGTGGTCGGAGTTGCGGCCGGATGCTGGAGTACAAGGCCGGCTGGTATGGCCGGACGGTCATCGCCGTCGACCGCTGGTATCCGAGCTCGAAGACCTGTTCGTCCTGCGGGGCACAGGTCGAATCCCTGCCGCTGAACATCCGGGGGTGGACCTGCCGTTGCGGCGTGGTGCACGACCGGGATGTGAACGCGGCACGGAACCTTCTGGCCGTGGGGCTCACGGTGTCAGCCTGTGGAGACGGAGTGAGACCACCCCGTTCCTAGAACAGGGAGGCGTCTGTCAATGAAGCAGGAAAACCTGCCCGCGAGGGCGGGAATCACCGGACTTCAGGACGGGGAGAATGTCAAGGCGCCGGTCGGCATTCCGCCGGCGGTGACGGAGGAGACCGAACCGTTCTGGGCCGCCGCCGCGCAGGGTCGCCTCCTCGTCGAGCACTGCGGCGCCTGCGGCGCCGAGTCGTTCCCGCCCTACGGGGTCTGCCGGACCTGCCGCCACCGGCCGGTCGAGTTCGTGGAGATCACCGAGCGGGGCCGCGTCTACAGCTTCACCGTCAACCACCAGCGCTGGCTGCCCGGGCTGGAGGTGCCCTACGCGATCGTCCTCGTCGAGTTCCCGGGGCATCCCGGAGTGCGGGTCGCCGGCCGGCTGCGCGGCTGCGCCCCCGAGGAGGTGGCCATCGGCGCCGAGGTCGAGGTCGGCTTCGAACCAGGACCAGGCGGCTACGCCGTCCCCAGCTTCGTCGCCGTGCCCGGCGCCGTGAATGCCCCCGGCGACGCGGACGCCCCTGGTGACGCGGACCACTCCGGCGCGGCGGGCGGTGCGGGGTCATGACCGGCGCCGACCACTTCGAGCGGCGGGCCGTCATCTCCGGGATCGGGCAGTCCGCTGTCGGGCGGCGCCTCGACCGGTCCGGGTTCCAGCTCACCCTCGACGCCGTGCTGGCGGCGATCGCCGACGCCGGGCTCACCGTCGACGACATCGACGGGCTCGCCATGTTCCCCGGCGGGGGCAAGGCCAACCTGCCCGGCTACGCGAACGGCAACCTGTACGAGATCCAGGACGCGCTGCGCATCACGACGTCCTGGCGGCAGGGCCAGGTCGAGGGCATGAGCCTGCCGTTCTACGGCCCCGCGCAGGCCGTAGCCACCGGGCAGGCCAGGCATGTCGTCATCTGGCGGACGGTGAAGGAGGGCAGCGCGGCCCGCAACGCCGGTGGCCGGCCCGCCTACGGCTCGATCCATCCGGCGGCCGAGGGCCCGCTCGCCTGGCTGCTGCCGATCGGCGCGCTCTCCCCGGTGTGCCAGGTCGCCCCATACGCCACCCGCTACATGCACGACTACGGCGTGACCCGTGAGCAGCTCGCCTGGATCCCGGTGACCCAGCGCGCGCACGCGGCGCTCAACCCGGACGCCGTCTACCGCGACCCGCTCACCGTGGACGACTACCTGGCCTCCCGCATGATCTCCACGCCGATCTGCCTGTACGACTGCGACGTGCCCGTCGACGGCGCGACCGCGATCGTCATCTCCACCGCGGACGCCGCCGCGGACCTGCGGGCACCGGTCGCCATCGAGGCGATGGCCGGGGTGGTGGACGGACGTCCGTCCTGGGAGCAGTGGGAGGACATGAGCCGGGTCGGCTACGCCACCGCGGCGGCGATGTGGAACCGGACGAGCCTGCGCCCGGCCGACGTCGACGTCGCCCAGCTCTACGACGGCTTCATGATCGAGGCGGTGTGGTGGCTGGAGGCCATGGGGTTCTGCGGCACCGGCGAGGCCGGCGACTTCGTCGAGGGCGGGAAGCGGATCGGGCTCGGCGGTGAGCTGCCGCTCAACACCTGGGGCGGGCAGCTTTCCGGCGGTCGGCTGCACGCGTCCTTCGGGCACACGGCGGAGGCCGTCCGCCAGCTGCGGGGTGAGGCGGGTGCCCGGCAGGTCGCCGGCGCCGAGGTGGCGGCGGTGACCAACGTGGGCGGCTTCGAGGCCGGCGCGGCCCTGCTGACCCGCTGGCGCTAGCCGCGCTGACCCGCTGGCGCTAGCCGCGCTGGCCGCACTGACCAGCGAACGAGCTGTACCGAAGCTGTACCGACACACACCGGGTACGAGGCGGGGCGAGAGCAAGGAGACGGCGATGCCACGTGGAACTGGACGGGTCGAGGGAAAGGTCGCCATCGTCACGGGCGCCGGCTCCACGCCGGGTCCCGGGATGGGGACCGGCAAGGCCAGCGCGGTGGTGCTCGCCCGGGAAGGCGCGAGCGTCCTGCTCGTCGACCTGCATCCCGAGCGGGCCGAGGAGACGTTACAGATGATCGAGGACGAGGGCGGCAAGGCCCGGGTCTTCGGCGCCGACGTGACCAGCGCGGCCGACTGTGAGGCGATGGTCGACGCCGCCGTCGACACGTTCGGCACGGTGGACATCCTCGTCAACAACATAGGCCTGGCCTCGGTCGGGACCGTCGTCGACACCACCGAGGAGGCGTGGGACCGCAGCCTCAACCTGAACCTGCGCACGGTCTTCCTCGCGTCGAAGTACGCGGTTCCGGTGATGGCCGCGAAGGGAGCCGGTTCGATCGTCAACATCTCGTCGATCTCCGCGCTTCGCGGTGACGGCACCATCGCCTACTCCGCCGCCAAGGGCGCGATCCTCGCGATGACGGTCGACATGGCCTACTCCCACGGCCGGGACGGAATCCGGGTGAACGCGATCGCGCCCGGCCACATCACGACTCCGATGGTCAACTCGGTGTCGGGCCAGGACGCGGCCGCCGACTTCCGTACCCGGCTCCGCAACGAGGCGGGCCTGCTGGGCACGCCCGGCACCGGCTGGGATGTCGGCTGGGCGGTCGGCTACCTCGCCTCCGACGAGGCGCGCTGGGTGACCGGGGTGACACTGCCGGTGGATTCCGGTGTTCTCAGCGTCACCCCGCTGATGATGGCCCCGCACCTGCGCGGCGTGCAGGAATAGCCCGAACAGCGAACAGCGAACAGCGAAAATCTGGGCTGAACAGCGGATGTACTTCG
>NZ_ADGX01000042.1 GCF_000177675.1 Parafrankia sp. EUN1f | reverse complement strand
TCGTCCGGCAACGGCTCCGGCACGTAGTGACCGACCTGGGGGCCGGACGGCGGCAGGTAGCTGGCGTGGGTCGGCGCCGGCCGCGGCGGCGCGGAGACGCTCGGGATGGGCGGCAGCACCGTGGCGTTCGGCAGCGCCCCGGGGTTCTGCGGCGGGTTGGCCTGGCCGGGTGCCGGCAGCTGCTGCGGGCCGGTCCCCGGGCCCGAACCCGGGCCAGGTGGACGCCGTTGGTTGGCCAGCGTCCGGGTACGCCGGTCCTGGACCGTGTCGAACCCGGCGGCGATCACCGTGACCCGGACCTCGTCGCCCAGTGCGTCGTCGATCACGGCACCGAAGATGATGTTGGCCTCCGGGTGCGCGGCGTCGGCCACCAGCTCGGCCGCCGCGTTGATCTCGAACAGGCCCAGATCGGACCCGCCCGAGATGTTCAGCAGGACGCCCTGGGCGCCGTCCATGCTCGCCTCCAGCAGTGGCGAGGCGATGGCCTGCTCGGCGGCGACGGTCGCCCGGTCGTCTCCCCGGGCGCGCCCGATACCCATGAGCGCGCTGCCGGCGTGGGACATGACGGTCTTGACGTCGGCGAAGTCGAGGTTGATCAGACCAGGCGTGGTGATCAGGTCGGTGATGCCCTGGACACCGGAGAGCAGCACCTGGTCGGCGCTGCGGAAGGCGTCGAGCACGCTGATGTCGCGATCGGTCATCGCGAGCAGGCGGTCGTTCGGGATGACGATGAGGGTGTCGACCTCGTTGCGCAACGTGTCGATACCGGTGTCCGCCTGGGTGGCACGGCGGCGGCCCTCGAAGGTGAAGGGCCGGGTCACCACACCGATCGTCAGTGCACCGAGCGAACGGGCCACGTTGGCGACCACGGGGGCGCCACCGGTACCGGTGCCGCCACCCTCACCCGCCGTGACGAAGACCATGTCGGCCCCCTTGAGGACCTCCTCGATCTCCTCACGGTGGTCCTCGGCGGCCTGCCGGCCCACCTCCGGGTCGGCACCGGCGCCCAGGCCACGGGTGAGTTCACGACCGACGTCGAGCTTGACGTCGGCATCGCTCATCAACAATGCCTGGGCATCGGTGTTGATGGCGATGAACTCGACACCCTTGAGCCCGACCTCGATCATCCGGTTGACGGCGTTCACGCCGCCTCCGCCTATCCCGACGACCTTGATGACCGCGAGATAGTTCTGTGGGGCTGCCATTCGGTGTCGGTCCTCCAGCGGCGTAGGTGGGCAGGCAGGGGGCTCCCCGGCTCCGGAGCCCGCGGTCTTGCGACCGATGGAGCGGGGAAGCAGCCGAGCAGCCTCAACCTTCACCGTCAGCTAGACGGTTACAGTTATGTCAACTTCCGACTGTGGATCGGACAGTAGGCACGGCTTCGGCAGTGGTCAAGGAAGCTGCCGGCGCGTCACACGGATGGGATTCACGTCCCCTTCGTCACACCGGTACCGGCTCGCCCGGCCGCCGGCACCGCACATGTGCCGGGTGGTGTGTACTGCGTGGCGTGACCGGTCAGAACTCCGCAGGACCCGCGGCCGCGCAGACGGCCGGGCCGGCGTCCTTCGTCACCCCTTCCCGGCCGCGGCCCGATCGGGCGAAACGGGTGCACTTTCTCGGCATCGGCGGTTCCGGCCTGTCGCCCCTGGCCCAGATCCACCTGGCCGGCGGCGGGGAGGTCTCGGGCAGCGACCAGGAGGACTCGGCCCGGGTCGCCATGCTGCGGGCGCTGGGGATCGCGGTTCGCGTCGGGCCGCCCGCCGACCCGGCGGCGCTGGCCACCGAGCTGCGCGGGGCGGATGTCATCGTGGCCTCGAGCGCGCTGCGGGACGACCACCCCGAGATCGTCGCGGCCCGCGCGCTCGGCATCCCCGTCATGCGTCGCTCCGACTGGCTGCCGGAGCTGACCGCGGCCTACCGGCTGGTCGCCGTCGCCGGCTCGCACGGCAAGACCACGACGGCCGCCATGCTCACCCTCGTGCTGCGGGCCGCCGGGGTGGACCCCACCGCCGTCATCGGCGCCGAGGTGGCCCAGCTGGGGGGCAGCGCGGTGGCCGGGACGAGCGATGTGTTCGTGCTGGAAGCGGACGAGTACGGCGGCGCGTTCGCCGGGCTCGACCCCGAGCTCGCCGTGATCACCAATGTCGAGTGGGAGCACCCGGACCTCTTCCCGGACGAGGCGGCGGTCCACGCGGTGTTCACCGACTTCGCCGCGCGGGTCCGCCCGGGCGGGCGGCTCGTGGTCTGCGGCGACCATCCCGGGGTCGCCGCCGTGCTCGCCCGGCTCGACCAGCGCGCCGCCGCACCCGACCAGCCGCGCACCGCGCGCGACCAGCCCCGCTCCACACCCGGGCAGCCCGCACCCGAACAGCCCCGCACCGCACCCGACCAGCCGGGGCCCGCACCCGAACAGCCCGGCTCGGCGGCGCGGGCGCGGGTCGTCGACTACGGCTTCGCGGCGGGGCGGTCCTGGCAGGCCGTCGGCTACGCGCCTCGGCCCGGCGGCGGCTCGGTGTCGACCGTGTGGCACGACGGCGTCGAGGTGGGTGAGCTCGCGCTGGCGCTCCCCGGCCCGCACGTCGCCCTGAACGCCCTCGCCGCCCTCGCCACCTCGGCGGAGCTGGGGGTGGCGCCAGAGACCGCGCTGCGGGCGCTGGGGACGTTCTCCGGCGCGGCCCGGCGCTTCGACACCGTCGGCCAGGCGAGCACGGCGGGCGGAACCGCCGTCGAGATCGTCGACGACTACGCCCACCATCCGACGGAGATCCGGGCCACCCTGCGGGCCGCCCGCGACCGGGCGGCGGGGCGCCAGGTCTGGGCCGTCACCCAGCCGCACACCTTCAGCCGGCTCGCCGCGCTGCTCGACGACTTCGCGACGGCCTTCGAGGACGCCGACCGCGTCTACGTCACCGACATCTACGCCGCACGCGAGACGGACGACCTCGGCCTGCACGCGACCGATCTGGCCAAGAGGATCAGCCGGCCGCGGCGCAGCGCCTACGTGAGCTGGCCCGACCTGCTCGACCGGCTCCTCGCGGACCTGGACGCGGCGGAGGACGACGTCCAGGACGACCAGGTCGACCCGGGCGTTCTGCTCCTCACTCTGGGCGCCGGCACGATCACCACTGTCGGCCCGCTCCTGCTGGATCGGCTCCGCCGCCCCGGCGAGCACGACCGGACCCCCATTCCAGACACGATGGGACAGATCCCCAGGACGCGACCGGCCTGACAGGCCTTCCCTGCCGGGCAGTTCCCTGCGTGAATGGTTGACTGCGCCGCGTGACAATCGTCGGTGAGTGGCCGCGTGACAGCCCCACCGGCTGCTCCGACGGCGAGGGTGAGGATCGACGATGACCGAGACGCGGCCCGCACAGAGTCGTGAATTCGACTTCAGGGTGGTCAACCAGGCGGTGATCAACGAGTACCGGGCCACCGGCGGGAAGCTGGAGAAGACCCTGGCCGGCTCACGCCTGCTGCTGCTGACCACGGTCGGTGAGACCACCGGACGCCCACACACCACGCCGCTCGGCTACGTACCGGACGAGTCCGACGCGGCCGACGCGGCCGACGCGGCCGACGACTCCACGGACGCGGCTGGCAGCTCCGGCGAGGCCGACCGGTCGGAGGGCTCGAAATCCCGCCGGCTGGTCGTCTATGCCTCGAACATGGCCGCCGGCGGGCATCCGCAGTGGTACCGCAACCTGCTGGCACAGCCGAAGGTCACGGTCGAGGTCGACACCGACCGGTTCGACGCGCACGCCTCCACCGCCACCGGTGCCGAGCGGGAACGGCTGTACGAGGCGCTCGTGGAGGGCATGCCGGGGATCCGCTCCCACCAGGAGCAGACCACCCGGGAGATCCCCGTCGTCATCCTCGCGCCGCTGCGCTGAGGCCTCGCCGACCCGCTCGGAGGGCTCGCCGACGGAACGCGGCAAGGCCGCAGCGCCTGCCGCGGAAGGTGCCGCTATCCGCGGTGGGTGGCGGCGCGTGCGGTCAGCAGGCGCAGCAGCTCAGGGCCGATCTGCGTCACGTCACCGGCGCCCAGGGTCAGGACGACGTCCCCCGGGCGGGCCCGGTCCATCAGCCGGCCCGGAACCGCCGACCAGGACGGCTCGTAGTCGACCTCGGCCTGCCCGCCGCGCGCCGCCAGGGCGACCCGCGCACCGCCGGCTCCAGGCTCGGGTGCCTGGGCGGCGCCGTAGACGTCCATCACGACGACCGAGTCGGCGGACCGCAGCGCCTCGCCCAGCCGCTCGGCGAGCAGCGCGGTGCGGCTGTACAGATGCGGCTGGAACGCGACGACCACCCGTCCACCGCCGGCGAGCGCCCGCGCGGTGGAGATCGCGGCGGTGACCCGGTCCGGGTGGTTGGCGTAGTCGTCGACGACCCGGACCCCGGCGGCCGAGCCCAGCGGCTCGAACCGGCGCCGGACCCCGGCGAACGACGCCAGCCCGGCGAGCAGGCCGTCCGCGGGCGCCCCCAGGGCGAGCCCCGTCGCCAGCGCGGCCGCGGCGTCCAGCAGGTGATGGCGGCCGGGCACCCGCAGCGACATCCGGCCCAGGCGTACGCCGTGAGCGATGATCTCGGCGCTGGTGCCCGCGGTGGAGACCTCCGCCGCGACGACGCGAACGTCCGCGGACGGCCCGAACCCGTACCCGGTCAGCCACGGCCCCCGCCCGCCGGACCTGCCAGCGACCCCGGTGCCGACCCCGAGGCCGGTGCCGGCGGCCTCGGCGGCTCTGGCGGCCTGGCGTGCCGCCTCGGCGGCGAGGCTCCAGGCGGCCTCGTCGTCCACGCAGGCGACCAGGAGGCCGTCGGGCTCGACCCGGTGCAGGAAGGTCGCGAACGACGCGCGCAGGGCGGGCACCGTCCGGTAGAAGTCCAGATGCTCGTCGGCCACCCCGGTGAGCACCGCACCGTGCGGCTGGAGCTGCCAGAACGCGCCGCCGTCCTCGTCGGCCTCGACGATCATCAGATCGGAGCTGCCCGCATGGGTCTGTGACCCCGCCTCGCCGGGATCCCCCCCGACGGCGAAAGTGGGGTCCTCCCCGCACGCCTGCAACGCGGCGGTGAGCATCATCGCCACGGTCGTCTTCCCGTGCGAGCCCGCGACCGCGACGCCCCGATGCCCCTGCATCAGCCCGGCGAGTGCGGCGGAGCGGGTCAGGATCCGCAGCTCACGCCGGCGGGCCTCGGCCAGCTCGGGATCCTCGGCGGGCACCGCGGGCGCCACCACGACGAGATCGACGCCGTCCAGGCCGCCCGGGTCGAAGCCGGCCGGATCACGACCCGCCGTGACCGGAACACCCAGCGCCCGCAACTGCGCCAGCTGGCGGGACTCGACCGCGTCGCTCCCGGACACCACCGCGCCCCGGGCGACCAGCAGCCGCGCGAGACCGCTCATGGCGACTCCGCCGATGCCTACGAGGTGGACCCGCCGCCATCCCTCGGGAAGATCGCGCGCCATCACGCCGGAGTCCTCAGCCCGCCGCGTGCCGGGGGCCCGAATGGCGGCGGGTCGCCTCCGCCCGTCTGATCATCTCGACGATCGTCCGGGCGGCGTCCGGGTGCCCGCTGCCCGCACACGCCGCGGACATCTTGCCCAGCCGCTCCGGTGACGTCAGCAGCGGCAGCAGGTTGGCGGCCAGCCACTCGGGGCTCAGCTCGGCGTCCTCCACCAGCAGCCCACCACCGGCCTCGACCGTGGGAAGCGCGTTGCGCCGCTGCTCGCCGTTGCCGTGTGGCAGCGGGACGTACACGGCCGGCAGACCGGCGGCGGCGAGCTCCGCGCAGGTCATCGCGCCGGACCGGCACAGGCTCACATCAGCCGCGGCGTAGGCGGACGGAATGTGGTCCAGGTAGGGCAGCACGCGGTACGGGGCGGGCAGGCCCGGCGGCAGCGCGGCGACGACCTCGTCGTGGTTCTTCGGCCCGGTGGCGTGCAGCACCTGGATGCCCGCGCCGGTCAGGGCACGGGCGGCACCGACGGCCGCGCTGTTCAGCGAGCGGGCGCCCTGCGAGCCGCCGAACACCAGCAGGGTCGCCCGGTGCGGGTCGAGGCCGTAGCGGGCCCGGGCGTCCCGGGCGGCCGGCACCGAGCGGTCCAGGGTGAGGATCTCCTCCCGCAGCGGGATCCCCGTCAGCGTGGCGCCCCGCAGCGGGGTGCTGGGGTAGGACGTGGCGACGAACGAGGTGAGGCGCGCGCCCAGCCGGTTGGCCAGGCCCGGCAGCGGGTTGGCCTCGTGCACGACGATCGGCACCCCCGCCCGGCGCGCCGCGAGGTAGGCCGGCACGGCGACATACCCGCCGAAGCCGACGACGACGTCCGCACGCACCTCCCGCATCGCCGCGCGGGCCGCGCCGACCGCGGCCAGCAGCCGGTTCGGCACGGTCAGCAGCGCCGGTGTCGGGCGTCTGGGCATCGGCACCTTCGGCACGGTGGCCAGCTGGTACCCGCGCGCGGGTACCAGCTTCGCCTCCAGGCCGGTCTCGGTGCCCAGCAGGGTCACCCGGATCCGCGGGTTGTCCGCACGCAGCGCGTCGGCCACCGCGAGCGCCGGTTCCACGTGGCCGGCAGTTCCGCCGCCGGCGAGCAGCACACTTCGCAACATCGGCCCTGACGATTCCACATCGGCACCGGCCGCACACAACATGGTCGGTCGCAGGCCCGGCGTGGCTCGCCGGGCCTGCCCGTCCGGGCCCAGTCCGGGCCATGTCCGAGCCGGGGCGGGTCTGCTCGGGTCGGTTCGGATCGCTTCGGGTCCGCCCGGGTCAGGCCGGGTCCTGCGCGAGAGGAGCGGCGGCGGAGCGGCGGCGCCGGCGCAGCCAGACCCGGTTCGCCCGGCCCTCCCGGCGCGCCTCGGCGCGTTGCGCCAGGTACTGGGCGGCGTCGGGCTCGGCCCGCGCGAAGGCCAGCAGCATGCCGAGCGCCCCCATCGTCGGCAGCAGCGCCGACCCGCCGAACGACACCAGCGGAAGGGTCACCCCGGTGATCGGCAGCAGCCCGACGACCGCGCCCATGTTCACGACGGCCTGCGCGATGAGCCACGCGGTCACCCCCGCGGCGGCGAGCCGGATGAACAGGTCGTCGGTGCGGTGCGCGATGCGCAGACCGGCGTAGCCCATCACCCCGAACAGGCCGACCGTCACCAGGCTGCCCAGCAGGCCCAGCTCCTCGCCGATGATCGCGAGGATGAAGTCGGTGTGGACGGCGGGCAGCAGGTCCGGCCACTTCTCCTTGGACGCCCCCAGCCCCTCCCCCCACCAGCCACCGGATGACAGCGCGTAGATGCCCTGGACGGCCTGGAACCCGGTGTTGCTGGCGTCCGCGAACGGATCACGGAACGACATCAGCCGCTCCAGCCGGTACGGCGCGCTGATCGCCAGGACGGTGGCGGCGGCGACCATGCCGCCCAGCAGGCCGGCGTAGATCCGCAGCGGGGTCCCGACGACCCAGAGCACGGCCAGCGGCACGACGGTGACGCAGATGGAGCCCCCGAGATCGGGCTCCAGCATCAGCAGCAGGTCCACGAACAGGAAGCCGGGCACCACCGGGATGATCAGATGTTTCCAGTCGACCAGCAGGCGGTGCTTGCGGACGAGGACGTCCGAGCACCACAGCAACAGCGCGATCTTCGCGAACTCGCTGGGCTGCAGGGTGTACGGACCGACCGGGATCCACTGTCTGGACCCGTTCTCGACATGCCCGATCCCAGGCACGAGCACCGCCATCAGCAGCACCACCGTGATGCCCAGCAGCGGGTACGCGGCCGCGCGGAAGACCCGCACCGGCAGGCGACTGGCGATCACCAGCAGCGGGATCCCGATGCCGGCCCAGGTCGCCTGCCGCAGGAACAGCGTGTAGGACGAACCGAAGTCCTGACGGGACCGCACGCTGGACGCGGAGAGCACCATGACCAGGCCCAGCAGCAACAGCAGCCCGGCGGAGGAGAGCAGCAGGTAGTACGACGCCATCGGGCGGTCGAGAATCGGCGTGCGCGGGTCGTCCACCCAGGACTCGCCGGCCTCGTCCGGCGCCGGCGGATCACCGCGACCGGGTCGCCCGGGACCCGCCGTGGCGATGGTGGCGGCCGTGGCGGCCACGGACGCCCTGGACGCCGCTCTGGACGCCCCGGATGCCCCGGCGGAACCGGACGCGGAGCCGGTGGCGCGCCCGTGGCCCCCTGCCCGCGTGGTACGCGCGCCGGTCATGCGCTCGCTCACACTCCCCCTCCCCGACGCACCGGTGGGGACGGTCGCGCCGACGCGTTCAGCCTTCCCGTGCCCGCACGGCCGCGGTGAACAGGTCACCGCGCTCCGCGTAGTCACGGAACATGTCCATCGAGGCCACCGCGGGGGCGAGCAGCACCGTGTCGCCCGGTGCCGCGAGCTTCATGGCGGCCTCCACCGCATCGTCCATGCCGCCGGCGCGTTCCACGGGGACATCGGGGGCGTGTCGGGCGAGAGCCGCCGCGATCTCGTCGGCGCACCGGCCCATCAGCACCACCGCGCGCAGGGTAGGCCGGGCTGTGACCACGAGATCGTCGAATTCCAGGCCCTTGTTGAGGCCTCCCGCGATCCATACCACCGACGGGTATGCGCGCAGCGACGACGCAGCCGCGTGCGGGTTGGTGGCCTTGCTGTCGTCGACGTAGCGGACACCGCGCAGGAGCCCGACGGTGGCGTTGCGGTGGGCTCCGGGGCGGAACATCGCGAGCGCGGCGCCGATGGCGGCCGGGTCCACGCCGTCGGCCCGGGCGAGCGCCGCCGCGGCGAGCGCGTTGGCGATGTTGTGGCGGCCGAGGTCGGCGCCGACGGTGGGCAGCGAGCTGGCGGCCAGCCCGCCCGGCTCGGCACGCACGGCCTGGTCGACACTCGCGCCCCGGCCGGCTGCCACCCGACCGGCGGCACCTGAGCCGCGCCCCGGTGAGTGGCCGGCCGCGCCGAGGTCGGCGACCGCGATCAGCCGACCGCCGGAGAAGGCACGGTCGACCAGATAGCCGCCGACCACGGTGAGATCGGGCCGCGGGCTGCCGTTCGGGTCCAGGCCGAACGTGATCCGCCGGCCGGGTGCCCGCGCCAGCAGCTCCAGGCTGGCCGGATCGTCCGCGTTGCCCACCGCCACGGTCTGCGGCGCCGCCCAGATCCGTGCCTTGGCCGCCGCGTAGGCCGCGGCCCCACCGTGCCAGTCCAGGTGGTCCGGCGCCACGTTGAGCACCGCGGCGGCGCGCGGCGCGACGGTCTGGGTGTAGTGCAGCTGGAAGCTCGACAGCTCGACCGCGAGGACGTCGTAGGGCGGGCGGGCGTCGACCGCCGTCACCAGTGGCGTGCCGATGTTGCCGGCCGTGATGGCCCGCCGGCCACCGGCGAGCAGCATCGCGCCGAGCATCTCGGTCGTCGTGGTCTTCCCGTTGGTTCCGGTGATCGCGAGCCAGCGGGACAGCCCGCGCCAGCGCCAGGCGAGCTCGACCTCCCCCCACACCGGAACACCGGCGGCCACCGCGGCCCGAAGCAGCGGCGTCGTGGGTGGCACGCCTGGCGACGTCACGACCAGTGCGGCCTCTCCAGGGCCCGCCGGGAGCCCGCCGAGGCGGACCTCGACTCCGTGCTGGCGCAGCCGGTGGGCCGCCGTGTGCTGGCCGGGGCCGTCGGCCGCGTCGACGGCCGTCACCCGCGCCCCGCGGGCCGCCAGCGCCTCGGCCGCCGCGACGCCGGAAAGACCGACCCCGACCACCAGAACCGGCCTTCCGACCAGCTCGGACGCGTCCAGGATCTCGGCGCCTCCCGACGGGACCGGTCCCGTCGTCATCGGTCCTGGCGTCGTCGGTCCCGGCGTCGTCGGCCCTCGTGTGCTGTCCGGATCGTTCGTCGCGCCCGCGGCCCCCCCGGAAGCGATGTCCGCCTCTCCGCCGCGCCGCGATCCGGACCTACTCATCGTCAACCGCCCCCATGGGAGAGAAACTCGGCGTAGAACAGCCCCAGCCCGAACGCGACCGCCAGTCCGGAAACAATCCAGAAGCGGATGATCACAGTAGTCTCGGGCCATTCGGCAAGCTCGAAGTGATGGTGAATGGGCGCCATGTTGAACACCCGCTTCTTCGTCGCCTTGAAGAAGGCCACCTGAATCATCACCGACAGGGTCTCGATCACGAACAGGCCGCCCAGCACGAACAGCAGCAGCTCGGTGCGGCTGACGATCGCGATGCTGGCGAAGGCCCCGCCGAGCGCGAGCGAACCGGTGTCACCCATGAAGATCTTGGCCGGGCTGGCGTTCCACCACAGGAAGCCGAAGCACGCACCCATCGCCGCGGCGGCCACCAGCGCGACGTCCAGCGGGTCACGCACGTAGTAGCAGCCCTGGGTGAGCGCGCCGGCCTCGCAGATGTTGCCGAACTGCCAGAACGAGATGACCACATAGGCACCGAAGACCATCGCCGAGGTGCCGGCCGCGAGCCCGTCCAGGCCGTCGGTCAGGTTCACCGCGTTCGACGTCGCGGCGATGATGATCCAGGCCAGCAGTGGGAACCCGATCAGCCCGACCGAGAAGCCGGTGTCACGCACCACCGAGATGAACGTCGAGCCCGGCAGCAGGCCGGCGTCGTTCTTGAACCGGACGGCCAGCAGACCGAAGGCCAGCGCGACCGCCGCCTGGCCGGCGAACTTGGTCCGCGCCGTGAGGCCCAGGCTGCGCTGCTTGCGGATCTTTATGTAGTCGTCCAGGAAGCCGACCACGCCCAGGCCCGTCATCACCATCAGCACCAGCAGACCCGACGCGGTGAGGCCGATGCCGGCCACCAGATGCGCGACGAAATAGCCGACCAGTGTGGCGAGGATGATGACGGTGCCGCCCATGGTGGGCGTGCCTCGCTTGGTCAGGTGGCTGGACGGGCCGTCCTCGCGGATCTCCTGCCCATAGCCCTGGCGTCGGAAGAAACGAATCACCGACGGGGTGCCGAGCAGCGAGACCACCAGCGCGACCAGCGCGGCGACGAGAACGCCTCTCACGCGAATGTCACCCGCGCGTGCCAGGTTCGCCGGAGTGCCCCACCGTATTCCACGTGTACTCGGTCCCCTCGATCGCGGCGCCCGCGACGCCGTCCTTTCGATCTTCCTGACTGGCACCGCTGCCCGTGACAGGCCCCGCTGCCAGCCCCGCCGCCACTGCTTCGAGCCCGAACGACCGGCTCGCCTTCACCAGCACCACATCGCCGGGACGGACCTGCCCTCCCAGGAAGGCCACGGCCTCGTCGACACCGGACACCCAGGTCGACTCGCCCGCCCAGGCGACGTCCTCCCGGGCGGCCTCGTGCACCCCGAGGGCGCCCGGCCCGACCGCGACCAGCCGCGGCACGCCGAGACTCGCGACGAGCCGGCCGAGCTCGCGATGGGCCTCGGCCGCGCCGGCGCCGAGCTCACCCATCGGGCCGAGCACCGCCCACGCCCGCCCGTCGCCCCGGATGTCCAGCAGCGCCGCCAGCGCGGCACGCATCGACTCCGGATTCGCGTTGTAGGCGTCGTTGAGCACCACGACACCGCCGGGGGTGGTGGTGACCTCCATCCGCCACCGGCTGCGCGGCCGGGCCCGTTCCAGCGCCGCCGCGGCGTCGGCCGGTGCCAGGCCGAGCCCGATCGCCGCGGCGGCCGCGGCCAGCGCGTTGGCGACCTGGTGTGCCCCGACCAGCCCCAGCCGCAGCCGGTGGCACTCGCCCGAGGCCAGCAGGTCGAACGCGGCCCGCCCGGCGGCGTCCACCTCGATCCGCTCGGCCCGGACGTCCGCCGAGGCGCCGGTACCGAACAGCACGACCTTCGCCGATGCCTGCACCCGGGCCGCCATCGACGCCACCAGGGGGTCGTCCGCGTTGAGCACGACCAGCTCGCTGGCCGCCTCGGCCAGCTCGCCCTTCGCGACGGCGATGCCGCGGCGGCCGTCGGCGTACTCACCGACGTGGGCCGACCCGACGTTGAGCACGAGCCCGACCTGCGGACGGGCCAGCGCGCACAGCGTGGCGATGTGCCCGATGCCGCGAGCGCCCATCTCCAGCACCACGAAGCGCGTCTCGGGCTCCGCGCGGAGCATGGTCAGCGGCAGGCCGATCTCGTTGTTGAACGATCCGATCGCTGCGACCGTGGCGCCCAGCCCACCGGGCCCACCGGCCTCGCCGTGCCCGCCGAGCAGGTCGGCCAGCAGGTCCTTCGTGGTGGTCTTACCCGCCGACCCCGTCACTCCGATCACCGTGGCCGTGTAGCGGTCGCGGACGGTTGCGGCCAGTGCCGCCAGGCCCACCGCCGGATCGGTGACGATGACCGCGGGCACGCCCACCGGCCGGGCCGCCAGCACCGCCAGCGCGCCGGCCCCGACGGCCGCGGCGGCGAAGTCGTGCCCGTCGACCCGCTCCCCGGGCAACGCCACGAACAGCGAGCCCGGGGCGACCTGCCGGGAGTCGATCACCACCGAGGTGACCGGGGCCGCCGGGTCGACGCCCGCGCAGTCGGCGAGCCGGCCCCTGGTCGCCGCCGCCGCCTCGGCGAGGCTCAGCGCGATCACCGGGCGGCCCGCAGCGCCGCCGCCAGCACCTCACGGTCGTCGAACGGCGTGATCACACCGGCGACGTTCTGCCCGGTCTCGTGCCCCTTGCCCGCCACCACCACGGCATCGGCCGGCCCGGCGGCGGCGACCGCCAGCGCGATCGCCGCCGCCCGGTCGGGCTCGACGACGAACCGGCCCGCGCCGGCCACCTCGCGGGCGCCGGCGACGATCTGGTCGAGGATCACGGCCGGGTCCTCCGACCGGGGGTTGTCGTTGGTGAACACCGCCAGGTCCGCGAGCCGGGCGGCGGCGGCGCCCATCAGCGGCCGTTTCCCGCGGTCCCGGTCACCGCCGCAGCCCAGCACGACGATCACCCGCCCGGTCACCAGCGGGCGGACCGCCTCGAGCAGCGTGACGACCGCGTCCGGGGTGTGCGCGAAGTCGACGACGGCGAGGAAGGGCTGGCCCCCGTCGACCCGCTCCATCCGGCCGGGAACGCCGGTCAGCGAGGAGATCCCCTCCGCCGCCACCTCCAGCGGGACGCCGGTCGCGGCCAGCAGGGCCAGCGCGCCGAGGGCGTTCGCCAGGTTGAACCGGCCGGGCAGCGTCACCGAGAGGTCCGCCTTGGCCCCGTCCGGGCCGAGCACGCGGCACACCGTGCCGGCCGGGCCGGCGACGACATCCTCCGGCCACCAGTCGGCGTCGGCACCGGTGACGGAGTAGGTGCGCGCGTCCGGGCGCTGCCGCGCGAGACGGCGGCCCCAGTCGTCGTCGACGCAGATCACCGCGTCCTTGCTGCGCCCGGCCTCGAACAGCGTCGCCTTGGCGGCGAAGTAGTCCTCCATCGTCGGATGAAAGTCCAGATGGTCCTGGCTGAGGTTCGTGAAGGCGGCGCCGGTGAACCGCAGCGCGTCGACCCGGTGCTGGGCCAGCGCGTGGCTGGAGACCTCCATCACCGCCGCGGTGACCCCGCGCTCGACCATCGTCGCGAACAGGGCCTGCAGGTCGCTCGACTCGGGCGTGGTCCGCACCGACGGGACGACCGTGCCGCCGATGCGGGTCTGCACCGTGCCGAGCAGGCCGGTGGTGTGGCCGGCGGCCCGCAGGCCGGCGTCCAGCAGGAACGCGGTGGTGGTCTTGCCGTTGGTTCCGGTGACACCAAGCAGCGTCAGCGCCTGCGAAGGATGGCCGTAAACCCAGGCGGCCACCGGGGCCAGATCACGGCGCGGGTCGTCGGTCACCAGCACGGGGACCGCGACCCGGCCGGCCAGCCGGGCGGCACCGGACGGATCGGTGAGCACCGCGACCGCCCCCGCGGCGACGGCACCGACGGCGAAGTCGGCGCCGTGCACGTTCGCGCCGGGCAGGGCCGCGTACAGATCGCCGGGGATCACCGCACGCGAGTCATGGGTGACGCCGGTGACGCGGACGTCATCCAGGCGCACGCCGGGGCCGGGCGCACCAGAGGGGCCGGGCGCACCAGAGGGGGTAGGCGCACCGGAGGGCTCGAACGCGACGGCGACGGGGTGCAGGACGCCAGGCAGAGCGGCCAGCGACCGCGGTGACGGCGCTGCCGGACGTAGTGCCGGGGAGGTCACGGACACGACCTTAGTGGGCGGGCGGTCAGGGGATCCGCACGGGCGTCGTGGACGTCGGTGGTCCACCGGGACGACCCGGCTGTCTTCGGGCAGCTCACCGGCGAACCGCCAGCCAGAACAGCGCGCGCCACCCCGGACACGGAGGGCGTGCGCGGCTCGGCGGGACGGTCACAGGCCGGCACGGTGCTAGCGGTCCAGACTGAGGACCAGCGACTCAGGCTTGGTGCCCGGCGGCGGCACCCCCAGGGTCGTGAGCGCGAAACTCATCACCTTGGAGAAGACGGGCGCGGCGACCTCGCCGCCGTAGTAGGCACCCTTCTGCGGGTTGTCGAGCACGACCTCGACGACGACCTGCGGATCGTCCGCCGGGGCGAAGCCGATGAACGACGAGACATAGCCCTTGTAACCCCCGCTGGCCGCGTCGTACCGCTTGGCGGTACCGGTCTTGCCCGCGACCCGGTAGCCGGTGACCTCGGCGGCCGGGGCGGTGCCCTGGTCCGTGGCCACCTCCTCGAGCATGCGGGTGAGGGTGGCCGCCGTCTCGGTCGAGATCACCCGGCGCTCGGGCTCCCGCGCTGTCTCCTGCGCGACCCCGTCCGGGCCGATGATCGCGTCCACCAGCCGCGGCGCGACCCGCAGGCCACCGTTCGCCACCGTCGCGTAGACCGAGGCCATCTGGATCGCGGTCGCCGACATGCCCTGGCCGTAGGCGATGGTCGCCGCCTGGCTGCCCGACCAGTCCGACGCCGCCGGCAGGATGCCCGCCGTCTCACCCGGGAAGTCGAGCTCGGTCTTCTCACCGAGACCGAACGCCCGCATCATCTCCTCCAGGTTGGCGCTGCCCACCCGTTCGGCGATCTCCACGGTCCCGATGTTGCTCGACCGCGCGAGCACGCCGGCCGCGGTCAGATGCTCCGTCCCGTGCGGCTCGGAGTCGGCGATCCTGACCCCGCCCCGTTCGATGGACGACGGAACGGTGATCGGTGTCGTCGCGTCGATCAGGCCGCGGTCGAGCGCCGCGGCCATCGTGATGACCTTGTTGACGCTGCCCGGTTCGAAGGCCTGGCCGGTGGAGCGGTTACCTATCGCGTCCTGGTCCCGCTCGGTGATGTTGTTCGGGTCGTACTGGGGAGCGTCGGCCAAGGCCAGCAGGTCGCCCGTCTTCGGCTGCATCACCACGATGGTCCCGCCGTCGGCCTCGGAGTTCCGCACCGCCTCAGCGATCGCTCGCTGCGCCTCCCACTGGATGTCCCTTTCGATGGTGAGGCGAACCGTCGAACCGTCGACCGGCTCCTTCTCCATGCTCTGCGCGGACGGGATCTCACGCCCGGACGGGTCCGCCTCGATCTGGCGGCGGCCGTTCGTGCCGTGCAGCACATCGTCATAGGCCTGCTCGAGCCCTGCGCGGCCCTCGAGGACGTCGTTGTCACCGCGGCTGGTGAAGCCCACGAAGTTCGAGCCGAGGGTCTCCGCGGGATAGCTGCGCCCCCGCTCGTCCAGGACGCCGATGCCGGGTAGGTCCAGCTTGGTGACCTCGTCGCCGACCGACCGTTGGAACCCCCGGCCGAGATAGACGAACCGCGCCTCGCCGTTCGCCGCCATCAGCTTCCGCAGCTCGTTCTCGGACCTGCCGATCACGGGAGCGAGCTTGCGCGCGGCCGTGAGGACGTCGACCTCGGACATCACGAACGGGTCCGCGTAGACGGCGCGCTGCTCGATGTCCCGTGCCAGCGGGTAGCCATGCCGATCAGTGATCATTCCACGGTCGGCAGGCAGCACCGATTTGCGCAGGACCTGCTGGTGCGCCGCCTCCGCGTAGGCCGACGACCCGAAGCCCTGCAGCTGCGCGAGCCGGCCGGCGATCACGACCAGCACGGCGACCATCAGGACGACGGACGCCCGGATCCGCCGCCGCGGGCTCGCGAGCACGAACGGCAGTGGCGCACGCGTGGCGGAGCCGTCCAGCCCGCGCCGCGCCGGCGGACGCCGCCCGCCCGGCCCGGACCGGCTCCGAGCCGCCCCACGGACAGGCGTGGCCCGGACGGGCCTGGTCCTGGTAGCCCCCGCCGTACCGCGGGCGGTGGAACGCGCCGGCTGACGGCTCGCCCCTGACGTCCCGCTCCTGGCCGAGGAGGCACCCCGGACCGAGGACCCGGCGCGCTCCACCGACCGGCCTCGCTCCGCCGAACGGCCTCGCTCCGCCGAACGGCCACGGTCAGCCGAGCGGCCACGGGTCGACGTGCCGCCGGCGGACGTGCGCCGGTCGCCGCGCGCGGGCACGGATCCCGGCGTCGCCCGCGGGCCGGTGATCGTCTCGACGCCGTTGACCTCGGCATCCGTGTAGTCGTCGAACCAGTCGTCCTCGACCGGATCGGGATCCCGACGGACTGGTGGTCGGCGAGCGGGGGCACCGCGCGGGGGCACCCGACGGGCGGGAGGCACCCGCGGGCGCTCCTGCTCCGGATCGCGGCCGGAGAACCGGCGCACCGCCGGGTCGAGCAGGTCGTCGCTGTTCGAACTCGGTTCCGCGGGCGAGCTGGTGACGAGACGCAGCCGGGAACGTCCACGGCCGGACGCCGGCCCGCGACCCGTCGAGCTCACTGACCGGCTACCGCCTCTCCACCGGCTTGGGCAGCGGCCGCGGGCTCGCCACCCGCGGCCGCCCCGTCACCACTCGTGGCCTGACCGTCCGCCGATGCGGATCCCTGTGCCTGAGCCTGGCCCTGGCCTTGCGCTGCCGTGCCGGTCCCGGCGGCGCTACCCGCTCCCGCGGATGTGCCGGCTCCCGCGGACGCGGTCGTCCCAGCGGTGCCCGTCGTGACCTGACCGGCGCCGGTTCCGGCCGCTGTCGTGCCGGCGGCTGTCGTTCCGGCCGCGGCGGATCCGGTCGAGGCCGATCCGTTGGCCGCCGTCGACGGGACCACCACCAGCAGCATCCCGCTACCCGCCTCGCGAGTGAGGACCCGCGCGCCTGGCGGCAGCGGTGCGTCCGTCGGCATGAACCCGGGCACCTCGCCGGAGACCATTCCGAGCTGGGTGGCCCGCGCGGCGAGCTGGCCCGGGTCCGACTGCTCGTCGAGCTGGAGCGAAAGCTCCTGCTCCTGACGGGTCAGCGTGGCGGACTCCTGCTCGAGCTCGTCCGCATGGAACGCGTGCTCCATGAGCGCGATGTTGAGCAGAAGCAGAGACAGCAGGCCCGCCCCCATCAGGACGAGCAGAAGGGCGACGAACGGACCACGCGGCGCGTTCGACCGCCCCGGAAGCCGCCAGGACGACAGCCGTGGCCAGTCCGGGCGCAGCAGCGGCGAGCCCAGGGGCGGCGCGCTCGTGACACCGCCCGCCATCGACGCGGCCAGCCGGCCGGATCCCGGCCGCGCCGCGCTGGACCGCGCCGTCGCACCGGAACGCGCCGTCGCACCGGAACGGCTCGCCGCCGCACCGGAACGAGTCGCCGCAGGCGTCGCGGCCGCGCGGGTCGTGCCCGCGCCGGACCTGGTCGCGGACGCGCCGGATCGGCTCGTGGTCGCGCGGGCGGCACCGGCTCCCCGGGCTACGGAGGACCGGCCAGCACCCGACCGCACCGTGCCGCTGCCCGCCGCGCCCGAGCCCGCACCGCCGCGGGCACGCGGGGCCGCCGTGCCCGCGCGAGCTGCCCTCGTCGCGGCGGGACGCGTTCCGGTTCCGTCCATCGTCTGGTCTTCCATGTCGGCGTAACCGGCGATGTCGACGCCGGCACCTTCGTGGTTCTGGCCGCGCGAGCGGGCCCGTCCGGAGCCGGCGCTCCGATCGCGCCCGACCGACCCGGACGCCGAGTCGTCCCGCTGCAGGATCACGCCACTACGGCCGCGCTGCCCGGTGGCCTCGTCGTACGACCCGGTGACCTGGCCGTACGCCTCGACGGGCTCGACGGACTGGTCGTGCGTCACGGTGGCCTGACCGGCCCGGTCGTATGCGGCATCGGCATACGCGCTGCCGTCGTATGCGCCCTCGTCGTCGTCGGCCCGGTCGTATGCGGTGCTGTCATAGACGTACTCGGCGCGGCGGAACTCGGCGCCGGCCGGGTCCGTCCCGTGGCCCGCGGAACCGGACGCGCGACGAGCCGGACGGGCGCGACCGCCACGGGGCAGCGGGTGCGCGGGTGCGGTCATCGGACACCTCCGGTCGGGTTCTGTGCACGGCCCGGCTCGGCCGCCACGCGTTCCACGGCACGCAGGCGGACGGATCCGGCCCGCGCGTTCCGCTCGATCTCCTGGTCGGACGCCGGCTCGGCGCCACGGGTCAGCCACCGCAGCGTCGGGCGGGCCTCGTCGGGAATCACCGGCATATCCGGCGGTACGGCTGGAACCGCCCGCGGCCCGAGCGAGCGTTTCACCAGCCGGTCCTCCAGGGAGTGGTAGGACAGCACCACCAGCCGGCCGCCCACCGCCAGCGCGTCGAATGCGGCCGGCAGCGCCCGCTCGAGCACATCCAGTTCGGTGTTCACCTCAATACGCAATGCCTGGAAGGTTCGCTTCGCGGGATTCCCGCCGGTGCGCCGGGCCGCCGCCGGAATGGCATCGCGGATGAGGTCCACCAGCCGCGCGGATGTGGTGAACGGGGCCGTCTGCCGCGCGCTCACCACCGCCTGCGCGATCCGGCGGGCGAAGCGCTCCTCGCCGTAGTTCCGCAGGATGCGGGTAAGGGAGTCGACATCGTAGGTGTTAAGCACGTCGGCCGCGGTCGGCCCGCGCTCCTGGTCCATCCGCATGTCCAGCGGCGCGTCCCGCGAGTAAGCGAATCCGCGTTCATCCATGTCGAGCTGCATGGAGGAGACACCGAGGTCGAACAGAATCCCGTTCACCTCGGCGACGCCCAACCCGGAAAGGGCGTCCGGAAGCTGGTCGTAGACCATGTGCACCAGATCGACCCGGGTACCGAGGTCGGCCAGCCGGTGGCGGCTGTAGGCGAGGGCGCGCGGATCGCGGTCAAGCCCGATGAGCCGGGCCCGCGGAAATGCCTCAAGCAGGGCCAGGGAATGCCCACCCAGCCCCACGGTCGTGTCCACCACGATCGCCCCGGGCGCCTGCATGGCGGGAGTGAGCAGCTCGACGACGCGCTCGGTCAGCACCGGCGTGTGCGTGACGTCCACTGCCAACCCCTCGGCCCTTGTCGAAAACTGGAACATCCCCCGGACGGTCACGCCGGTTCAGGTGACGCCGGGCGCGCCGCCGCCGGCGCGCTGTGATCCTTTTCCATCTCACGGTGCACGGGTCAGGGATGCCGCGAGTTCGCGCCGACGACGGGAACGGCTCGGCAGGGGAACGGCCGATGGGGTCGTACACCCAGGTCCCGCCCCGCTCGTTCCGCCGGACGCCGGGGAAGTGGCGCCCGGTGGGAGCGGGGGGAGACCTCGACAGACGACCGATGGTCACATCGTGCCTGCGAAAACTCAGATGACTCCGGGCAGAACCTCCTCCGACAGCTCGGCGAAGGTCTCCTCCTGGTCCGCCAGATAGGTCTCCCATCGGGTGGAGTCCCAGATCTCGACCCTGGTGTTGGCGCCGTTCACCACACACTCGCGGGACAACCCGGCATAAGTGCGTAGCGCAGGGGGAATAGTGATCCGCCCCTGCCGGTCGGGAACGTCGTCCGCCGCCGAGGAGAAGAACACACGGCTGTAGTCACGGAGCGCCTTTGCCGTGACCGGAGCCGTACGAAGGGACTCACTGATCCGGGCGAACTCCGCCAGAGGGAACACGTAGAGACAACGCTCTTGCCCCTTTGTGATCACTAGCCCCCCTTCCAGCTCTTCCCGGAACTTCGCCGGCAGCGTCAGTCGCCCTTTGTCGTCCAGCCGCGGCGTGTGGCTGCCGAGAAACACCGGCACCTCCCCGCCTGGCTCCGACCGAGACGCGCCCCGGCCACCAGAGACGACGGTTGGTTCACCCGACGGCAGCTGTTCACCAGACGTCGACTACAGGCGCCGCAAGCTCCCCTCCCCCACTGCGCGCCACTCTACTCCACTCCCCCCCACCTCACACCCCCATGACACCCCGCTAGGCCCCACCTCCCCCACTCCGGACGGGAGCAGCGGTTGTTCGCCACTACGAAGGTGGTATAAAGCGGCTAATTGGCGATTGATTGATCACAGAGCGCAATCGGCAAATGTTACGAATGCGCATCACGGTGCGAGCCGAGACCGCGCTCCATCACCCACCGCCGGCCCAGCAAGGACCAACGACGACCAGTCGCCCCGGGCACCCCCGAACGGATGTCACACTCAGAGGGGAGCAGGACACGTCGCGGTCATGTCCGGGCGGTGTAGCGGGGGGACCCGTGAGACGACCGGGACGCCACGGGACAACATTCCCGTAACGGTGGCAGCGGCCAGGGCACGAGATCCGAGGGAGGCCGACACCGTGGTGACGGAGCCGGGAGTTCTGCGTTGGCATGACCCCGCGGCCGACATAGATCACTTGTCCGAGGTCGCCGACCGGGTGCGCCGCTCCGCGGAGACGGTCATCGACGGCAAGTCAGATGTGATCCGCACCGCGCTGGTCGTCCTGTTCGCCGAGGGTCACCTGCTGATCGAGGATGTGCCCGGCGTCGGCAAGACCATGCTGGCCAAGGCGCTCGCCCGCTCCATCGACGCCCGGGTCCGCCGGATCCAGTTCACCCCGGACCTGCTGCCGAGCGATGTGACCGGGGTGAGCGTCTACAACCAGGGAACCCGCGACTTCGAGTTCCGGCCCGGCCCGGTCTTCGCGAACATCGTGGTCGGCGACGAGATCAACCGTGCGGAGCCGAAGGCACAGTCGGCGCTCCTGGAATGCATGGAGGAGCACCAGGTGACCGTGGACGGTGTCACCTACCGCCTCGAGCCGCCGTTCATGGTCATCGCCACCCAGAACCCGATCGAGATGGACGGCACCCGGGCGCTGCCGGAGGCCCAGCGCGACCGGTTCACCGCCCGGGTCTCGATGGGCTACCCCTCCCCCGCCGCCGAGCTGGCGATGCTCGACAACCACGGGCAGAACGATCCCCTGACCGGTGTCACGCCCGTGACCAGCGCGGCCGAGGTGGCCAAGCTCGCCGGCCTGGTCCGCTCCGTGCACGTCTCGGACGAGGTCCGGCAGTACATCGTCGACCTGGTCGGCGCCACCCGGCGACATCCCGAGATCACGCTGGGGGCGTCACCGCGGGCGGCCCTGCACCTCATCCGCACCGCGCGGGCACACGCGGCCATCGACCGGCGCGGCTACGTGCTCCCCGACGACGTCCAGGCACTGGCCAGTGCGGTGCTCGCGCACCGCCTCCTGCTGCACCCGGAGATCACGCTCTCCGGTGAGCCGACGAACGACATCGCGGCGCGGATCGTCACCGACCTGATCGCCCGGATCCCGGTCGCCCGGCAGGCGCAACCGCGGCCGCCGCGGCGCGGTCGCTAGAAGACACGTGCACGACTACATCGCCGCACTGCGCGGGCTGACGGTGCGCGGATGCTCCTTCCTCGCCGCCGGTGGAGCGTGCATCGCCGCGGCCGCGATCATCGGCGAGCAGGACCTGCTCGCCGTCGCCCTCCTGCTGCTGATGTTCCCCCTGGTCGCGGCCGCGTTCGTCGCCCGGACGCGCTACCGCCTGGCCTGTACGCGCCGGCTCGACCCACCCCGGGTCACCGCCGGGGAGAGCGTCGCGGTGCGGATCCGGCTGGACAACGTCTCCCGGCTGCGCTCGTCCGTCCTGCTCGTGGAGGACGTGACGTCCCATCTCGGCCACCGGGCACGTTTCGTGGTGGACCGCATCGAGCCGGGCGGCTCGCGTGACCTGTCGTACTCCATGCGGGCCCAGACCCGCGGCCGGTACCAGGTCGGGCCGCTGACCATCCGGCTGACCGATCCGTTCGGCCTGTGCGAGCTGGAACGCAGCTTCCGCGGCAAGGACAACCTCACGGTTGCGCCCGCGCTCGAACGCATGCCGCTGGTGCCCTCCGTGGGGCTGTCGACGCTCAACAACGCGGTGCGCCGTTCCTCCGCGCGGGCGGGTGACGACGAATCGACGACCCGGCCCTACCGATCCGGAGACGACCTACGCAAGGTCCACTGGAAGACCACGGCCCGGCTCGGTGAGCTGACGGTACGCAGAAGCGAGCGGCCGCTCACCGGTGCGGCCACCGTGCTGCTCGACACCCGGGCCGACTCCTGGCCCCCGGACCATCCCGACGGCCCGTTCTCGTGGGCGGTCAGCGCGGCGGGCTCCATCGCGGTCAACCTCGCCCGCAGCGGCTACGGGGTGCGGCTGCTCACCGGCAGCCGGGTGGCCGCCACCGGCCCCGGCAACGCCGTCGGCGCGCTGCTCGACCAGCTCGCGGTCATCGAGCCGAGCCCGTCCGCCCTGCTGAACCCGGCGCTGGCAAGCCTGCGGTCCGCGGAGCACTCCGGCATGGTGGTCGTCGTGCTCGGACGGGTCGACCAGGCGACTGCCACCCTGATCGCCGGTGCCCGGCCACGGAAGGCACCGGCGATCGCCGTGCTGACCGACATCGCGCAGTGGAGCGCCGAGGAATCGACCGCCGCCAACACCGTCGAGATGTCCCGGCACATCCTGACCAGGCACGGGTGGACCGTGCTGGTCGCGGACCGCACGACACGGCTGGCGGACACCTGGCCGCGGATCTTCCGTCCTGGGGCGGGCGGCGGGCGAACGCACTCGCGCCTCGGCGGTTTCGGTGCCGGTGCCGCGCCTGGCGCAGCCGGTGTTGGCGGCGGTGCCGCCGGCGTCGGCGGCAACAACACGCCGCGGCCAGGCGCACGGCCGCCCGGTGCCGGGCCGCGAACTCCCGTGCCGGGCTCGGCATCAGGCCCGAGTCCGGCACCCGGAACGGCATCGGGGGCGACACCCACCCCGGCCCCGGCACCCACCGGGCCGCTCTATCGACCCGGCTCGCCGTATGAGCCCTCCCCCACCGCGGCCACCACGGGCGGACCGGCCACTTCGGCAGGCCGCGGGTGGTGACCCCACGGCCGATCGCCTCCGTGTTCGGCGGCGCGGCCTGTCTGCTCGCCAGCACCGCCATGGCACCGCTGTTCGCCGGCACCATCTGGTGGCTCCGGCCTGTCCTGATCGCGACAGTGGTGGGAGTGGGCACGGCCGTCCTGGGCCGGCATGTCGGCAGGTCGATCCGGCACCCCGCGCTGACCGGCTTCTGCCTTAGCCTCGTCGGCCTGTGCACGTCCGTCACCGCGGTGGGCGCCCACGACGCCGCGTTGCTCGGTGTGATCCCCACACCTGCCTCGACGTCGGCCCTGTACGACCTGGCCACGCCGATCAGGGACGAGATCCGGCAGCTCGCGGTACCGGTGCCGGAGCAACCGGGCCTGGTCGTCCTCATCCTCGTCGCCACCTACGTGGTCGTCATGGCCGTCGATCTGCTGGTCGTCGTCGTCGACCGGCCGGCGCTGGCGGGCATCCCGCTGCTCGCGCTCTTCCTCGTCCCGGCCGCCATCCTCCCCGCCGGCGTGGGCACCCTGCCCTTCGTGCTGGGCGCGATCGGTTTCGTCGCACTGATGCTGCTGGACGGCAACCGCATGGTGACCAGGTGGGGACGCCTGACGGGTGACCGCTCCCCCAGAATGATCAGCAACGGGCTGGGCGGGCTCGGGGCACAGATCGCCGCGGGCTGCCTGGTGATCGCGGCGGTCGTGCCGCTGGTGCTGCCGTCTCTGGACGGGCGGGGCGTGGTCAACAGAGGCAATGCGACCGGGGCCAGCGAGGGCCGCAGCTCGGCCAGCGTCATCCAGCCCATCGTCTCGCTGTCCCAGCAGATCCACAACGAACGCGAGGTCCCGCTGCTGCGGGTGTCCACCGCCACCCCCAACTACCTGCGGCTCACCGCGCTGGAGAACTTCGACGGCCAGCGCTTCACGCTCCGGACGCTGAACGCGACGAAGGACGCCCGGGTCAGCGAGGGCCTGCCGGGACCCGAGGCGGACGTCCGTACCGTTCCGGCGGAAGCGACCGTGACGATAAGTAAAGAGATGACCGAAAGGTACCTTCCCGTCCCGGGTATCCCCACCCGCTTCGACGGCCTGGTCGGCGACTGGCGCCTCGCCGAGCCGACCGGCACGGTGTTCTCCACCCGCACCTCCACCGCCGGGCTGCGCTACACCGTGCAGGCCGAGGTCCCCGATCCGACCTCCGAGCAGATCAGGGCCGCCACCGGTGCCGTGCCCGACTCCATGGGCGTCGTGACCGCCCTGCCCACCGGCCTCGATCCCCGGCTACCGGCGCTGCTCGACCGGGTCACCGCCGGCGCCGTACCCGGGTACGCGAAGGTCGTCGCCATCCAGAACTATCTGCGTGGCCCGGACTTCACCTACGACCTGACCGGGGCGCCCACGGCTCAGGACGGCGCCCTCGCCGACTTCCTGTTCTCCAGCCGGCGTGGGTACTGCGAGCAGTTCGCCTCCGCCATGGCCGTGCTGGTACGGCTGCTCGGCCTGCCGTCCCGGGTCGCCATCGGTTTCACACATGGAACGCAGCAGTCCGACGGCAGCTGGCTGATCACCAACAAGCAGGCACACGCCTGGCCCGAGGTCTGGTTCCCGACGCTGGGCTGGATCCCCTTCGAGCCAACCCGCCGCACCGACGGGAGCACCCCCGCACCGGACTACGCACCGTCCACCGACCCGGCCGATGACGCGGGAGCGTCGTCGGCCCCCGAGGCGGACGAGGCGGTCGGGGTCGAGCCCACCCCGGTCGTGACGCCCGTTCCCGCGGACCCGGGCGCCATCGATGAGGAGCCGGAGCAACCGGTGGGGTCGGCCGCCAAGGGTGCCCGGACGCATTCGTTCCCGCCCCCGTGGCTGCCCTGGGCCGGGCTGGGGCTCGGCGTTCTGGGGCTGCTCAGCGTGCCGGCGCTGACCCGGCTCGTGCTGCGACGGCGCCGCATGGCCGCGGGCCCGCACGGCAGTGCGGGCTCGGCGGCTCCGACGGACGCGGAGCTGGTCGCACGGGTCCACGCCGTCTGGGCCGAGCTTGTCGACATCGCTGCCGACCTCGGGATCCGGTTGCGAAGCAGCGACTCGCCGCGATCCGGCGCGCAACGCCTGATCTCGTTCCTGGAGGCCGGGCCCGAGGCCGGATCGCCGGAGATCCTCGCGGCGCGGGACGCGCTGATGAGGCTGGCCACGGCCCAGGAACGGGCCCGCTACGCCCCACCGGGGACGATCGCGTTCTCCCCTGCTCTGCTGACCGATCTGGCACTGGCGCGTAGGGTGCTGTGGTCTGTCACGCCGCGTGGGCGGCGGGCGATGGCGACCGTGGCCCCGCCGTCCGTGCTGCGACGGATCACGCCAGGCCAGGACGACAGACCTGTCCTCGCGGCAACCGGCAGCGGACCCCGCGAGGGGTCCTAGCGGCTCAGGAGCCGTCCTCCCAGCGCCGGCGCCACCGCTCCTCGACCCGCTCCATGAACGACGAGGACGAGCGAGGCTGGCGCTGCCTGCCGCCGGGCCTGCCTCTCACCCCCGGGGTACGACGCCCGGTGTCAGGCCCACGCCCGCTCATCCGCCGCAGGTCCGCAGCGCCCCGAAGAGCCGCGAAGAGCATCATCGCGAACCCCAGGATCCCCAGGATGACCGTCAGAGGCACCTGGTTGAGGACAACCCCCACGACAAGGACGACGAGACCGAGGACGAACACCCCCGCACTGCGCCGAACCCGCCGGAGCAGGTAAGTCCGGGGATTCGTCGAACGGACCGTGCTCGCGAACTTCGGATCGTCCTCGACGAGAGCGCGCTCGATCTGCTCCAGTAGGCGCTGCTCGTTTTCCGAGAGCGGCATCGACGCTCCTCCCACGACCTTCAGGCCCGCCGGACGGAACCTGACACCCAAGAATAGGCATGTGCGGGGCCGAGGCGGTAGGCAACTGGTCATGCTGTGTCCAAGCAGGTTCGAACCCTTACCGACCAGAGCGATTCGGCGTACTGGCGTCTTGCCCGGGCCGGCTGCGTTCATGCCAGGCCCATCCTACTGATCACAGGCGGACGATCATCACCGTTCCTGTTCGGACGGAGAAGCCAGCAGTGATGCGGGCCGGACGGATCCGTCCCCGAACCGCCGGTGTGCCCCGTCGGTAGCCCGGTCCACGTCCGCCCAGCGTGCCGGTTGTCCGTCGAAGGTCAGCTGACGCCCCGCCCGCGCGGCCGCCGACAGGCCGGACGCCCGCACCCCCACCAGCCTTACCCGTGGCCGCTGGGTGCCCCACAGCTCGTCGAACAGCTCCCGGGCGGCACGGTAGACCAGCCAGGTGACGTCGGTCGGCTCGCGCAGCGTACGCGCCCGGGTGACAGTGGTGAAGTCGGCGTAGCGGACCTTGATCGAGATGTTGCGCGCGACCTGGCCACGCCCGCGCAGCCGGCCGGCGACCCGGGTGCAGAGCCGGAGCAGCTCGCGTGCCAGCGGTTCGGGCTCGGCCAGATCCGTCGGGAAGGTCTCCTCCGCGCCGATCGACACCTCGGTGCGGTCCGGGTCGACCCGGCGGTCGTCCTGGCCGTGCGCAAGCGCGATCAGATGATCGGCGGCACCCGCTCCCAGCGCCCGCCGCAGAGTGTCCGCCGGAGTCCGTGCGATGTCGCCGATGGTGCGCAGCCCCAGCCGGGTCAGCGTATCCTCGGTGCGCGGCCCCACTCCCCACAGCGCCGCCGTCGGCAGCGGGTGCAGGAAGGCGAGCACCTCCTCAGGACGCACCACCGACAGTCCGTCCGGCTTGCAGCGGGTCGATGCGATCTTCGCGACGAACATCGAGGGGGCCACGCCGATCGAACAGGTGAGCCCCTGCTCCGCGACGATGCGCGCCCGGATCGCCCGCGCGATGTCGACCGGGCCGCCGAACAGCTGCCGCGCTCCGGCGACGTCCAGAAACGCCTCGTCCAGGGAGACGGGGGCGACGAGCGGGGTCAGGTCGCGGAAGACGCCCATGATCGCACGAGAGGCCTCGCGGTAGCGCCCGTGATCGGCGGGGACGACGACCGCCGCCGGGCACATCCGGCGCGCCTGCGCCATCGGCATGGCACTGCGTACCCCGAAGGCTCGGGCCTCGTAGGTCGCGGACAGCACGACGCCCCGGTCACCGCCCCCGACGATCACCGGTCGCCCGCGCAGCCCGGGAGTGTCCCGCACCGCCACCGAGGCGAAGAAGGCGTCCATGTCCACGTGCAGGATGGGGCACTCCGGCAGGCCCGGCCCTAGCGCGGCAGCAGCAGACCGATGATCAGGCCGAGGAGGAGCCCCCCGGCCGACAGCCCGGCCAGCCTCCGCAGCCAGGTGTTTCGCTGTCGCAGCAGAGGGCTCTTCGCTTCCGCTACCGCCCGCCGGTCGTCCATACGAGTCACAGCCACCAGACATCACCACTCTCGGTAATCACCCCGCTCGCGAAAGTAACTGATGGTGACTGAGTCTGTGACTGTATGCAAGGGCTGTGCCGGCCGGAGTCGCGCCGTCATCGGAAGTCCCTGGACCGCCGGCCCACGGCCAGTGGCAGCGGCCGCAGGCTCTCGGCGATCACGTTCACCACACCCTGCGCGCTCTCCAGCCGGCCCCGCACGATCAGGGCCGGCGCCGACCGGGCCACCGACCGGTGCCTGGCCCACACCCCACGAGAACAGATGATGTTCACCAGGCCGGTCTCGTCCTCCAGGCTCAGGAAGGTCGTGCCCCCCGCGGTCTGCGGACGCTGCCGGTGCGTCACCACTCCGGCTACGAGCACCCGCCGGCCCCCGCCGAGATCCCGCAGCCGCCGGGCGACCACGACTCCCAGCTCGTCCAGCCGGCCACGGACGAGCTCGGTGGGATAGCAGCCCGGGGTTATCCCGGTCGCCCACAGGTCGGCGACCACGGTCTCCGCTGTGGTCATCCCCGGCAGCGCGGCGGCGACAGCCGACACGTCCGCGCCGAACACCATGCCGTCGAGCCGGCCCGGACGAGCCTGGGCGACCGCCCCGGCCGCCCACAACGCCTCCCGCCGGGCCAGCCCGAAACAGCCGAACGCCCCGGCCGTCGCGAGGGCCTCGATCTGCTCGGTCCGCAGCCCCACCCGGCGCACCAGATCGCTCATGTCCTGGTACGGACCGCACGCGCGGCGTTCGGCGACGATGCGTTCGGCCAGCGCGTCACCCAGCCGCCGGATCCCGGCCAGACCGAGCCGCAACGCCGCAGGCGAGCCGACCAGGGTCACCCCCGCCTCGGACGCGTTGAGATCCGGCCCATGCACGACGACGCCATGCCGACGTGCGTCGGCGACCAGGCTCTGCGGCGAGTAGAAACCCATCGGCTGCGCGTTGAGCAACGCGGCGCAGAAAGCCGCCGGATAATACAGTTTCACCCAGGAGCTGGCATAGACGAGGAACGCGAAACTCACGGAATGGCTCTCCGGAAAACCGAAGTCCGCGAAGGCCGCGAGTTTGGCGTACAGATCGTCCGCCACCGCCCCGGTGATACCGTTCACCGCCATTCCCGCGTAGAAACGGGTCCGCAGCCGGTCGATGCGCTCCGTGGCGCGTTTGGCCCCCATGGCCCGCCGGAGCTGGTCGGCCTCCGCGGGGGTGAACCCGGCCACGTCGATCGCCATCTGCATGAGCTGCTCCTGGAACAGGGGCACCCCGAGCGTCTTCTCCAGTGAACGGCGCAGCAGCGGATGCGGGTAGACCACCTCCTCCGCCCCGTTGCGGCGTCGAATGTACGGATGCACCGAGCCGCCCTGGATGGGCCCCGGCCGGATGAGGGCGACCTCGACGACCAGGTCGTAGAACCGCCGCGGACGCAGCCGGGGCAGGGTCGACATCTGCGCACGGCTCTCCACCTGGAAGACCCCGACGGAGTCGGCCGCGCACAGCATGTCGTAGACCGCTGGATCCTCCGGCGGTATCGAACCGAGATCGAGCTGCCGGCCGTGATGCGTGCGGATGAGGTCGAAGACACCGTGCAGCATCGACAGCATGCCCAGGCCCAGCAGGTCGAACTTGACCAGCCCGGCCGCGGCGCAGTCGTCCTTGTCCCACTGCACCACCGTGCGCCCCGGCATCCGGGCCCACTCGACCGGGACCACCTCCGCGACCGGACGATCACAGATGACCATCCCACCGGAATGGATCCCCAGATGGCGGGGGAACCCGAGAAGCTGGCCCGCCAGATCAAGCACCTCGGCCGGAATCCCCGCCGACGTGTCGGGGGCCTCGATGCCGGCGCCAGCGCCAGCGCCGGCATCGGCATCGGCATCGGCATCGGCCCTGGTGTCGGGCCGATCGGCGGGATGAGCGGGGCGCGGCATCCCCCGGTCGATCTGCCGTGACCAGGCGTCCTGCTGGCCGGGCGAGAAACCCAGCGCGCGGGCGACATCACGCACCGCGGACCGCGGCCGATAGGTGATCACATTCGCGACCTGCGCGGCCCGATCCCGGCCATAGCGCCCGTAGACGTACTGGATGACCTCTTCCCGGCGCCCCGACTCGATATCGATGTCAATGTCCGGAGGGCCGTCCCGTTCAGGCGCGAGAAATCGCTCGAACAGCAGGCCGAAGGAGACCGCGTCCACATTGGTGATGCCAAGCGCGTAACAGACCGCCGAGTTCGCCGCCGAGCCGCGCCCCTGACAGAGAATGTCACTTCTCCGGCAGAACTCGACAATATCATGGACAATCAGAAAATAACCTGGAAAACCCAGCTGCTCGATCACCTTGAGCTCGTGGACAAGCTGGTCGTAGGCCCCCGCGACCCGCTCGGCCTGCGCGGGGCCGTAGCGGCGGACGGCGCCCTGCATGGTCAGCAGCCGCAGCCAGCTCGCCTCGTCATGCCCGGGGGAACGGGAAGTCCGGCAGCCGCGGCGCGACCAGGTCGAGACCGAACGCGCATTCCGCGCCGATCCGGGCCGCGGCATCGACCGCCCCCGGATAGCGCCCGAACCGGGCGGCCATCTCCGGGCCGGACCGCAGGTGAGCCGTGCCGGCCGCGGGCAGCCAGCCGTCCATCTCGTCCAGGGACCGCCGGGCCCGCACGGCCGCCATGGTCGCGGCCAGCCGCGCCGACGCCGGCGTGGCGAAGTGGACGTTGCCGGTGGCGACGACCGGCAGCCCGGCGTCCCGCGCGAGCTCGGCGAGGGCGTCGTTGCGGGCCGAGTCGAGCGGGGCGGCGCGGTCCCACAGCTCGACGGCCACGTTCTCCCGGCCGAACAGACCGACGAGCTCGTCGAGGGCACGGCGGGCCGCGTCAACCCCCCGCTCGGCCACGGCCATCCCCCGCTCGTGTTCCACGGCCGGTTCGCCCGCGGCCAGCGCGCGCGGGACAGCGCCCTTGCGGCAGCCGGTGAGGATCTGCCAGTGCCCTCCGCTGGCCGCTGCGAAGGCCTCCACCTCCGCGATCATGATTCCCTTCTCCCCGCCGGCCAGATGCGCGTCGGACACCGCCCGGGACAGCCGGCGGTACCCCTCGGCGTCCCGGGCGAGGATGACGAGGTGGGTCGCGTCGGGATCCGCCGCCCCGTCGCGGGGGCCGGGGATCCGAACGAGACCTCCGTGCCGAACACGGTGGGCAGCCCCGCGGCCGCCGCCGCCTCCGCGAACCGGACAGTGCCGTACATCCCGTTGTGATCGGTCAGCGCAAGGGCGGACAGGCCGAGCCGGACGGCCTCCGCGACCAGGTCCTCTGGCTGGCTGGCGCCGTCCAGGAAGCTGAACGCCGAATGACAGTGCAGCTCCGCGTAGCGCACCACCGGTACCTGGGGCTTCGCAGCCAGCTTCTCAACCAGCCTCTCAGTCATAGGTGGCCTCCAGCCACCAGCGGCCGATCTCCACGAAGAGCAGGGACGCTGACCCGTCCGCCGCCACCAGCTGGAAGCGGGCACGGCGCCGACCGACGGCCGGATCCCACCAGCGCTCGTCCACCGGCCATGGGCCCGCCCAGCCCGTGATCCGGGTGGGTGCGGCTCCGTCGACCGACAGCCAGGCCGGGCTGGCCGTCACCGTGCAGCGCCCGCTGACTCCGACGGGTTCTCCGCCCTCGTCGAGGACGAGCGCGGGCAGCGGCTCGTCGTGCACCGTGGCCGGTGCGGGCGCGGGAACTGCTCCCGGCCAGGGCGGAGCCCCCTCTCCACGGGCCCTGCCGCAGCCGCCCGGGCGCCCACCACGGATACGCGGGCCTCCGCCGTGACCGCGAGGCCGGCCGGCCTTCGCCGGTTCCCGCAAGTCCGCCGGTTCCCGCGAGTCCGCCGGTTCCCGCAGCTTCGCCGGTTCCCGGGACTCGCCAGGTTCCCGTAGCTCCGCAGGCTCCCGGGGCTCCCCCCAGGGAACCAGCCGCACCCGCCGGGACGGATCACGCCCGCCCTCGACCACGGGGATGGTGACCGCGCCCGGACCGAGCAACCCCTGGACGCGGGTCAGAGCCCGATCCACCCGGCCGGACGCGGCCCCGGGCTCGCCCCAGAGCCCGAGCTGACGACCATCCCCCGGCAGCAGCCCTTCCGGGGTGACCCGCACGAGCACCAGCCCGGATGTCGGCCGCCCGGCGGGGCCCGGCTCCTGTGCGGTGCCGGTCAGCCATCCGTCGAGCTGCCAGCGGACCCGGTCGGTGATGCCTGCGACGGACAGCGGCCCGTCGTGCCGCCAGACCCGCTGCCGCCGTTCCCCGTGCTCCGTCTCCGCCTCGATGACGATCCGCGTGCAGGCGAGGCCGCTGTCACGCAGCCGCTCCTGGGCCTGCTCGGCAAGCCGGCGTGCTGCGAAGGCAGCCTGCTCCACCCGCTCCGCGGGCGCCTCGAACTCCACGGACACGCTCAGGTCGACCGGCCGCTCACGGGGCGTGAGCGGCTGCTCGTCCTCCCCTCGGGCAAGCCGGTGCGCCACGGCGCCATCCGGACCGAACCGCGCCAGCACGTCGGCCGCGGGCAGCCCCGCGAAGGCGCCGAGCGTGGCCAGGCCGAGCCGACGCAGGACGTCGACCAGCTCCGGCCGGTCGAGCAGCTCCACGGGCAGCGGGGCGAGGAAGCCCGGAGTACCGCCGGGAGGGACGATCCGCCCCAGGCGGGCGGCCGCCAGCGCGGCGAACGGACCGTCGGCGACACCGACCCGGACGACCGCCTGAAGATCCGCGCTTTCAAGGCACGCCTCGACCGCGCCCCGCACCTGGGCGACCGCCACACCGTCCCCCCCGAAGTAGCGGGCGGCGCCTCGGGAACGGACCAGGCAGTCGCCGGGCCGCACCACCTCCGCTCCGGGCACCACGCCTTCGACAGCCGCCACGACCGGTTCGAAAGCCCGGGCGTCCCGGTCCGGATCGGCGGGCACGAGGACCAGGTCAGGGCAGCGTGCCTGTGCCTCCCGCCGCCGCAGCCCCGGGTGCACCCCGCGGGCCCGGGCCGCCGGGCCGGCGCTGTGAACCTGGTTGGCGGCGAGGACAGCCACCGCCTCACCCGGCCACCGGCCGGCCGCGACGGCGGGCCAGTCCGGGATGTGCACCGCGAGCATCCGAGTCGGCACGGGCCTCATCCCGACCCCGCGGCCATCGGCAGCACCGCCACCGTCTCCGCCAGTTCCGCGGGCATGCCCGGCAGAGCCGGCCCGACCAGATGCCCCGGCCCCGCCAGCCACACCTGCCGTGGCCGGCTGGCCGCCCCCCGGCCCTCCACCCGGACCAGGGTGCTGTGGCTGCGCAGGTGCCCATGGCCCTGCCCCAACCCGCTCCAGCGCCGGGCGACCACCGACAGCCGCAGGTCGGCCGCCTCCCAGTCGCCTGCCACCAGCAACAGGGCGCCCCGTTCCCGGGCTCGGGCCACGAGCCTGCGGGCGTCAGCACCGTTCCCGCCCCGAGGCGGCCGCAGGACCACGATGTCCATCGCGTCGAGCAGGGCCGCGACGACCACCGGCCACCGCGGCCCGGGATCCGCCACCACGGCCAACCGCTCCGGCACGACTCCCGCCTCGAGGGCGGCCAGCATCCCCAGCGACCGATGCCCCACCACCCCGCACCAGGCACCCGCCTGGGAGGGCTCGGCCAACAACGTCAACAGCAACGAGGACGACCCGCTGACGCTGACCGTCGTGCCTCGCCGCAGACCGCCCGCGGGCAGCACCCGGGCCAACGCCGGCAGCACCGGGAGAAGCCGCTCACCGCCCGTACCAGCCCGCGCCACACCGACCCGCGCCGCCGGCGGATGGGCCACGATCTGCTGAAGCGCGCTCAGCGCCACGTCCACCCCTCGGAGGATTCGACCTGCGTCAACGACGGCTGGGAGGGCACACCCAGCGCCGCCTCGACGATCCCGAGGAAGATCTCCACCTGACGGACAAGATCATCAGCATCCCTGGCCGTCACGACGGCGAGGCCGGCCTCGGCCGCCGCGCGCCGGCCGGCACCCTCGGCGAAGAACGCCGCCCACTCCTGGAGCTCCGGAGCCACCACCGCCAGCAGCTGCCAGGCACTCGCCGGGCGGCCCCGATGCCCCGGACGGGGCTGGGCCCGGGCGGCGAGAACGGCGGCGGCGACCCGCAGCGCGGCCAGATGCGCCAGCGCGTAACGCTCGCCAGGCCGACGCGCGAAGGCCGCCTCGGCCAGCCCACGCCGCGCCGAGGCGAGAAGCTCGTCCCGGGAACGCCGCGGCAACCCCGCGGCGGGGAGCATGGTTCGACCAGCAGGCCGCCCGGGCACCTGCCCGGGAGCGGTCGGCGCGCCCCCGCGAGAAGCCACCGCGGCACTGGATGAACCTGGCCGGCCAACGCCACCGGGCACGCTCACCGGTGCGCCACCACCCGCCGGGCTCCGGCCATCAGATTCCCTGCCGCCCCGGCCACCGTCGTGCTCGCCACCAACCGCCGCGTACCCGTCGACGGTGTTCCTTCGAACCGCGCCCATGGGGATCACCTCTCAGGTACCGGCCTCTCGGACGTCAGCCCACCCATTCGGACGTCGAACACACGTTCGAATATAGTAGTGGCCCAACAGAACGTCAACCGCCGGCGCGGCACACCATCAGGCCGCGGGCGGCGAGGCGAGGCGACCGACAGATCGATGGAGGCGGTGAAGGCCCGCATGTTCGTCACCTTCGACCTCTGGCATGTCCCGAGGCGCCGGGCGGCCCAGGCGGCGGCCCGCATGGCGCTCGACCGTCCACGGCTGCGGCGGACGTCCGGGCTGACCTTCAGCAGGCTGCTGGGTACCGGCAGTGGCCGCCGTTTCACCCCTCTCGACGCCGACCCGTCCCGGTGGGCCCTGCTGGCCGTGTGGGACACACCCGCGGCGGCGCGGGCGTTCGAACGGTCGAGCACGATCCGCGCCTGGGCACGCCTGGCCGACGAGCGCTGGCGGGTCGACCTGCGTCCGCTGCACTCCCGAGGGCTGTGGTCAGGGCAGGCCCCGTTCGGGCAACATCCCGGCGCCGGCTCGGGTCGCCCACCGGTACACGACCGCCACGACGCACCGGTGGCCGCGCCAGCAGGCGACGCACCAGCAGGCGACACGCCGGCGCGTGACACGCCGGTGGTGGCCCTCACCCGGGCCCGGCTCGCGCCGCGGCGGGCCGCGCTCTTCTGGCGCGCCGTACCGCCGGTGGCGGCGGAACTCCGCGGCGCCGACGGGCTGCTGTTCACCGCCGGTATCGGCGAGGCCCCGATCGGCTACCAGGGCACCTTCAGCGTGTGGCGGGACAGCGCCGCCCTGCGCGCCTTCGCCTACCAGGGGCGGGCCCACGCGGCGGTGGTCCGGCGAACTCCCCGGGAGCGCTGGTACGCGGAGGAGCTGTTCGCCCGTTTCGCCGTGCTCGGCTCACACGGGACGGTCCGGGGCACGGACCCCTGCGCGGGCCGCCTCGGGGCGGTGGCATGCCTGCCGACGGCACATGTGACGGATGACGCGACGGAGCGCGGCGGGGAGCACACAGACGAGCATGGGGCGGATGCTCCGCGTACGGCCGACGCCGCTGATGGCGGGTCGCAATAGCACTGTTCGCCAGACCGGTCCCCGCCAACGGGCAACGAGCGTCCGCGGCGCGTTATCGTCGGATGGCCCGGTGCGACAGGAGGCGAGGCTCGTGACCGACGTCCGGATCGTGCGGTGGTCACCGGCTCGGATGCGGGCTCGACTTGACGACGTCATCGGCGTCTACAAGGCGGCTTTTCTCGACGAGCACGAGGACGACCCGGTGCGGGCCGCGCGGGACCGCGCGACCCATGCCCGACGCCACTTCGACCGCGATGACCTGCGCGCCGTCGTCGCGCTCACGCCGGACGACCAGGTCGTCGGCATGACCTACGGGCTGCCCGGCAAGGTCGGCCAGTGGTGGCACGACGTGGTCGCCGCCGCGCTCCCGCCCGACGACGCCGTCCGTTGGCTCGCGGACTGCATGGAGGTGGTCGAGCTCCACGTGCTGCCCGGCTACCAGGGCCGCCGGATCGGCCGTGAACTGCTGCAGGAGCTGCTGCGCGACGTCCCGCAGCGCACGGCGGCACTGTCCGCGCTCGAACTGCCCGGCAGTCGCGCCCGCCGCCTGTACGCCAGCGAGGGCTTCGTGCCGTTGCTGTCGCACTTCCGCTTTCCCGGCAGCTACACCGAGTACGCCGTGCTCGGTAAGGATCTGTCCGGGCCGGCCGTACATACCTCGTCCGCACATACCACAACCGGGCAACCGGCCCAGGTGCCTTGAGCCGGTCGGCACCAACCGGCTCCGACCCGCACCGTCCCGACCCACGGCACACCGGCCTCAAGCTTCGTCGTGGGGTGGTGTGGCGTCCCGGTGTCTCCCGCCCAGCCTGGCCGGGCGGCAGCACCGCGCTGCCCTGGCTGGCGGCAGTGGCGACCATCGGGCTCCAGATCTGCTATCCCCTGACGTCAGGGGATCAACGCGCAGCCGTCACCGTGCTCTCCGTGTTGGCTTTCTGCACCGCGTCGGTAGGCGCCGCCGCAGCCGCGCACGGCCTCGGCCGGGCGGCGGCAGCGGCGTCCGTGGCGAGCGCGACCGGCCTGATCGCCGAGTCGGTCGGTGTCCACACCGGCTGGCCGTTCGGGGACTACGCCTACGGCGGAGCGCTCGGCCCGAAGCTGGTCGGAGTCCCGGTCGTGGTCCCGCTCGCGTGGACGATGATGGGCCTGCCGGCACTGGCCCTCGGCCTGCGTTGCGCCGCGCGTCTGCGTGCCAGAGCAGGCGCCGGCACGCGATGGGCCGTGACGGCGCTGGTCGGCGGCGCCACCCTCACGGCCTGGGACTTCTTCCTGGACCCTCAGATGGTGGCCGAAGGCTACTGGTCGTGGTCGTCCGGCGGTCCAGCGATCAACGGCATCCCGGTGAGCAACGCCGCCGGATGGATGCTTGTGGGAACCGTCCTCACCGGTGCGCTCGCCGCGCTGCCCGACCGCGCGACCGCCGGCCGCTCCACCGCCGCTCCCACAGCCACCGGTCCCACAGCCACCAGCCACACAGGCGGAGACCGGTTGCCGATGACGCTGCTGGGCTGGACCTACCTCTCCTCGGTGCTGGCCAACCTGGCCTTCTTCGGGCGTCCCGGGGTCGCCCTGGTCGGCGGGGTGGCGATGGGCGCCCTCCTCGGGCTCGGCGTGCTGCCAGGCCGCCGTGGCGCCGCCCATCACGGGAACCTGGCACGCTCCGAAGCGTGAGCACAGGCCGGACCAGGAGACGACAGGCAGACCACCGCATCACGCCTTCCCCGCCGCGGGCGGTGGCCCGGGCTGTGGCACGTTCCGGCGCCGTCGGCGCGCTGGTTGTCGCAGCCCACACCGCGGTGAACGCGTGGCTGCTGCGCAACCCGGCGGGCAGCGCCCCCGTCCGGGAGCGAGTCAGCGTGGTGCTGCCGGTCCGGGATGAGGCCGACCGGGTCCACACCTGTCTGACAGCCCTGCTCGCCTCCCGGGACGTCGCCGACCTCGAGGTGCTCGTCTACGACGACCAGTCGTCCGACGGGACGGACACGATCGTGCGCAAGCTGGCCGCCGAGGACCCACGCCTGCGGGTCCTGACCGGGCCCGAACCGGAGCCAGGCTGGCTGGGAAAGCCGCACGCCTGCGCCCGGGCCGCCCGCGAGGCCACCGGCACGGTGATCGTCTTCGTCGACGCGGACGTCACGGTGGCACCGCACGGGGTGGCCCGCGCTGTCGGCCTCCTGCGCGGCGCCGGGCTCGACCTCGTCTCGCCCTACCCCCGCCAGGTGGCCGTCTCGGTGCCCGAACGGCTCGTCCAGCCGCTCCTGCAGTGGTCGTGGCTGGCGTTGCTGCCACTGCGCGCCGCGGAACGCTCCGCGCGGCCGTCGCTGACCGCGGCCAACGGCCAGTTCCTGTGCGTGGACGCGGCGGCCTACGCCCGGGCCGGCGGGCATGCGGCCGTGCGTGGCGCGGTCCTCGACGACCTGGCACTGCTGCGCGCGGTCAAGCGCTCCGGCGGGCGGGGAGTGGTGGCCGACGGCACCGATCTCGCAACCACCTGGATGTACGACGGCTGGGCGCCGCTGCGCGACGGGTACGCCAAATCGCTGTGGGCGGCAGGCGGGAACCCCGCCGCCAGTCTGGGGCAGTTGGCCGGCCTGGCCTGGCTGTTCGTCGTTCCGGCCGTGGCCGCCCTGCGCGGCTCCCGGCTCGGTCTGGTCGGCTATCTGGCCGGGGTGGCGGGCCGGGTCGTCGCGGCCCGGCGCACCGGCAGCCGCAGCTGGCCGGACGCGCTGGCCCACCCGGTGTCCGTGGGTCTGCTGGGCCAGCTCACCGCGCTGTCGTGGTGGCGGCGCCGGCGGGGCACCGCCCGCTGGAAGGGACGACTCCTGGACGGGCCCGACCACCGGACGCCCGCTGGACGGGCCCTCGACAGGCCTCGACGAGCCTTGACGGGCCTTGACGGGCCTTGACGACGGCGACCCGAGCAGGAAGGGACAGAGCGACCAGAGCAGACGGGACGGGGCCCGCGCATAGGGTCGACCACATGGCGACGGTGGTCGTGGTCGGAGCGGGTGTCGGCGGGCTCGCCGCAGCCGCCCGGCTGGCCGCCGCCGGCCACCGGGTCACCGTGTGCGAGGCCGCCGACCAGATCGGCGGCAAGCTCGGCTGGTACGAACGCGACGGCTACGGATTCGACACCGGCCCCTCCCTGCTGACCATGCCCGAGGTCTTCGAGGACCTGTTCGCCGCCACCGGCGGCCCGATCGGCGACGTCCTCACCCTGCGCCGTCTGGACCCGATCGCCTCCTACCGTTTCGCCGACGGGACCATGCTGGACGCACACGCCGACGAAGCCGCGTTCCTCGCCGCTCTGGACGCGCGTCTCGCCCCCGGGGCCGGCGACGAATGGCGCCGTCTGGACGATCGGGCCGCGCGTGTCTGGGGGGTGTCGGAGCAGCCGTTCCTGCGCAGCCCGGTGTCCCTGCGGGCACTGGCCCGGATGGCCGTGCGCCGGCCGGGCGCGCTGGCGACCGTCGCGCCCGCGTCCACGTTGCGCGGGCTCGGCCGCCGCCACCTCACCGACCCGCGGCTGCGCATGATGCTGGAGCGCTACGCGACCTACACCGGATCGGATCCGCGGCGAGCTCCCGCGGCCCTGGTCACGGTGCCGCACGTCGAGCGCCGCTTCGGCGGCTGGTACATCCCGGGTGGGCTGCGTCTGCTCGGGCACGCGATCGCCGCGCGGGCGACCGAGTGCGGGGCGGTGATCCGCACCGGCACCCCGGTCGCACGGATCTCGCTGACCCCCGGCGGGCGGGTGGACGGCGTCCGTCTCACCGACGGTGTCGTGCTGCCGGCCGACGTCGTCGTCTCCGACGTCGACGCGACGCGTCTCTACGACGGTGCGCCTCCGTCCGCGGAGCATCCGGGGCGGCGGGGCACCCGACCGCTCGTCGAGCATCCGGCCAGCCGCCGACGGGTGCGCCGGCTCGCGCCCTCGCTGTCGGGCTTCGTCCTGCTGTTGGCGCTGCGGGGCCGGACGTCCGGGCTGGCCCATCACAACGTGCTGTTCCCCGCCGACTACGACGCCGAGTTCGACGCCGTCTTCGGCGGCAGGCTGCCGTGGGACCCCACCGTCTACATAGCGTCACCAGACGACCCCGCCACAGCCCCACCCGGTGACGAGGCCTGGTTCGTGCTGGTCAACGCCAGCCCACACAGCGCCTCGGGTAGCTCGGGCGGTGAGGCAGAGGCGCGTGTTGGTCTGGACTGGGACCGACCTGGTCTCGTCGACGCCTACGCCCGCCGGATCCTCGACGTTCTCGCCGCCCGCGGCCTCGATGTCCGCGAGCGGGTGCGCTGGTACCAGACGATCTCCCCGGCCGATCTGGCCCGCCGGACGGGTGCTCCGGGCGGTTCGATCTACGGCGTCTCCTCCAACGGACCCCGGTCGGCCTTCCTGCGGCCCCGTAACCAGTCCCCGGTACCGGGGCTGTTCCTGGTCGGTGGCTCGGCCCACCCCGGCGGGGGCCTGCCACTCGTCACCCTCTCCGCGAAGATCGTCACCGATCTGGTCGGACCGGCCTGACGCACCCCACGGCAGGCCTCATCCGCCTGTCTCACCTGGTGCGGGTGCGCTCGTCACCTGGTGCGGGTGCGCTCGGCCCCGGCACGTCCGGGGTGGCGGCTGTCAACGCCCCGTGCACCGACACGAGGTACTGGACCAGCCCGACCGCGCACACGGCGAGAGTCGCGGCGGCGCCCGCCGATGCGGCCGCTCCCGCGTGCGCCGGCAGCAGCCCCGCCGCCGCCAGACCGACAGCCGCAAGGATGATCCTGGTGGGTCGCTCCCCGACCGTGACGACACCGATCTCGCCATGACCGGCCCCGGCCGCGCGGGCGCGCAGATACTCGAGCATCAGGGCGGCGGCACCCGCCGCGGCCACCAGCGCGCCCGGCGCGCCGACCAGCCAGAACGCGACCAGGTAGCCGATGTCGCAGACCCGGTCCGTGGCCGAGTCGAGCAGATAGCCCCAGCCCGTCACCCTGCACCGCAGGATGGCAACCGCGCCGTCGAGGTTGTCCAGAAGCCCGCTGAGGATCACAACCACCGGGCAGACCAGCACCCAACGGGCCCCCGCCCATGCGGCGGGAATCACCGGCGCGGCGGCGATCACCGTCGCCGCCGTCACCGCTCCCGGCGCCACTCCCGCCGCGGCCAGTGGCCTGGCCAGGAGATATGTCAGCCCAAGCCAGAAACGGACCATCCCCGAGCCTGTCCGGGGGTCGTACCCACCGTGCAACGCGGCCCATTCGACCAGGTAGGTCTCTCGATCAGGAACTCGGGTACGCACGTCATCCATCGTGCCCGCGCCGTAGAGTTCCGTCGTGGTATCCGACCAGCCGACCGGTGTCGTCGAGTCCATTGAGGATTTGGACCCGGATCACGCTTTCAGCGCCCATCGCGACCAGGTGGTCCTCGCCGTGCGAATCACCCAGGTGTTCAACACTCTCGATCTCGGTCTGGTTACCGCCGTGGTCGACGCGGCGAACCACGCCGGATTCGCTCTCGTACGGGAGCAGACGTTCCGCGACGAATGGCTACTCTGCGTTTTTGACGCCTACGAGGACCAGGACTGAGCCGACTCGACACCCGGGGATCGGTACCGCCGCACTGACAGACCCGGCCGCCGCGCCCACTTCGGCCCGCTCCGGGCGCGCCGGACCGGACCGAAGGCTCGGCCGGATCGGGCCCGGCGACGGGTGGGGTCGGCAGCCGATGGGGCGGAGCCAGACCGGGTGGCTGCGCGCCTGACCGCCGACGTCCCTGGGCGGCCGGCGCCCGGCCGCCCAGTCGTTGCGCTGCCGGGTTTCAGCCGTTGAGCGCCCGATAGATCTCCCGCGTCGCACCGGAGCGGTTCAGCGTGATGAAGTGAATCCCTGGTGCTCCGCCGGCCAGCAACCGTTCGGAGAGCTCGGTGGCCACCTCGATCCCGATGGCGCGAACAGCGGCCGGATCATCGGCCACAGCCTGCAGCCGAGCGGCGAGATCGGCCGGAAACTCAGCCCCGGACAGCTGCGCCATACGCACGATCTGCGCAACGTTGGTGACAGGCATGACACCGGGAATAATCGGCGCGTCACAACCCAGCCGACGAACGCGCTCGACCAGCCGGAAATAGTCGTCGGCACCGAAGAAGAACTGGGTGATCGCGAAGTCCGCGCCGGCGTCCAGTTTCTGGACCAGAAAACGCGCGTCCGTCTCCAGGTCAGGAGACCGGGGATGTTTGTCCGGGAAGGCCGCGACGCCGACGCAGAAGTCCCCCAGTGAACGGAGCAGCCGGACGAGATCCTCGGCATACGCGACACCGTCGGGATGACGCACCCACTCCGCCTGAGGATCACCCGGAGGGTCACCACGCAGCGCCAGAACGTTACGTACACCAGCACCGGCATAGCCCCCGATGACCTGCCGCAGCTCGGCCACGGAGTGGTTCACCGCGGTGAGGTGGCCGATCGGCGTCAGGGTCGTCTCGGTGGCGATCCGCTCGGTGACCCGAATGGTTCCGTCCCGCGTCGAACCACCGGCGCCGTAGGTGACGGAGACAAAACTCGGCTGCAACGCCTCGACCTCACGCAGGGCCGTCCACAGCTGCCGCTCACCCTCGGCCGTCTTCGGCGGAAAGAACTCGAAGGAGAACGACGTCCGCCCCGAGGCCAGGCACTCCGCCACCGTCCTGGCCGTCGTCCTCGCCGCGTTCCCGACTGCTGTCATGCGTGGAACCCCGTCATGGGATACGAGCGTAGTCCCGCAGTGACGGAGGCCCGGACCGGGTCCGCCCCGCTCAGATTCCGCCCCGCTCAGATGCGGACCGGCCCCTGCTCGGAGGCACGCTTGATCCAGATCTTGCCGGCGACACTGCGCGCGAACACCCGCCGGCGGGCCGCGGGCACGTTGGGCAGCTCGACCGACGCCAGCTGCGGGTTGCCGGTCTCCACCTCCACCTCGTAGTCGCCGTCGGGAAGAACGAGGATCACCATGCCCTCCTCGCTTACCGCGGACAGGTTGTCCGGAGGCGCATCGAAGTGCAGGTTGACGTCGCCGCTGCGGCTACGGGCATTGATCCGGCCACCTGTGAGCTCGCGACCGGTGATCCCGCCGCTCTCGGTGACCAGAAGCAGGTCACCGGCAGATCCCCAGAGCGTGATCTCTCCGGTTCTGACCTCCGCCCGGCCCTTCGTCCCTCGCGGCAGCTTCAGCCGGACGACCGCGTCGCTGGAGGTGCCGTCCAGGCGCAGCACGTCGCCCGCGCGGGTCAGCACCGGCCGGGTCCGCCCCGGCCGGCGGCGCGCGAGGATCTCGACCCGGACGTTCGAACGGTCGTACTCACCGATCTCCACCCGGCCGGCGGCGAGCCGGGCCTCGACGGCCCCCACCCCGTCAACCGTGCTCTCCAGCCGCTCCGGCGGCATGCGCAGCAGGGCGAAGGCGCTGCCGGCGACCAGAAGCAGCATGATGCCGAGCGCAACGACCACCAGATCGGACACGACACCTCCGGGCGTGGGAGCCGCGAACCGCGAACACGGACGGCACGCGGTTCACAGATCGGGACGGTCGAACGCTACCGGTTTCCCAGCCGGTCGGACCGGGCCGGACGGCCCGGCGGGTGGTGAGATGCACGGCTCCCCCGGCGGCGCCACGACCTGGTGGCAGATCAGCAGGTCGGCGGACCGGTACAGGTCGAAACGACGATTCCCCGCCACGGTCGTCTCAGGGCGGGCTCCGCCCGGAACCCACCGAGGTGGTCCCGGCCGCACCGCCGTCCGTCCTGGTGAAACGCTGGACCTGCGGCAGAGGCGCGGCGGAGCAGAGGCGCGGCGGAGAGGACGGCCCATGCGAACAGTGACCGGACCGGCGGAGCACGTCGTGATCGTCGGGGCGGGGTTGGGTGGGCTGTCAGCCGCGCTGCGGCTGACCGGTGCCGGCCGACGGGTGACCGTGCTCGAACGGGAGGACTCCCCTGGCGGTCGGGCGGGGTCGTTGCGGCTGGGCGGCTACCGCTTCGACACCGGTCCGACCGTGCTGACCATGCCGGAGCTGATTGCCGACGCGTTCGACTCCGTGGGCGAGGACCTGGACAGGTGGCTGACCCTGCGCCGACTCGACCCGATGTACCGGGCACGGTTCGCCGACGGCTCCGTCCTGGACGTCCGGGCCGACCCGGCGGACACCGAACAGGGGGTGCGGGACCTGTGCGGGCCCGCGGAGGCCGCGGGCTTCCGCCGTTTCACCGACTTCGCCACCCGCATGTTCCGGGCCGAGATGCGGGACTTCATCGACGCCCAGGTCGACTCGCCGCTGGCGCTGCTGCGCCCGTCCCTGGCCCGGGTCGCCGCGCTCGGTGGCTTCCGGCGCCTCGACACCGTGGTCGGGCGGTACCTGCGCGACCCGCGGACCCGACGGCTGTTCTCCTTCCAGGCGATGTACGCCGGTCTCGATCCGCACCGGGCGCTGGCGCTCTACGCGGTGATCTCCTACATGGATTCGGTGGCCGGGGTCTACCACGTCGACGGCGGCCCGCATGCCGTGGCCACGGCCATGGCGGACGCGGCGGCCCGGCACGGGGCGGTCTTCCGCTACGGGTCCGAGGTGAGCCGGGTCGAGGTGCGTGGCGGGCGGGCGGTGGCCGTGCACACGGCTGACGGTGAGCGGGTGCCGGCGGACGTGGTGATCCTGAATCCCGATCTTCCGGTGGCCTACCGCGATCTGCTTCCCCCGTCGGTCGCGCCGGCCCGGCTGGCCCGGCTGCGCTTCTCGCCGTCCTGCTTCCTGCTGCTCGCCGGCGCCCGTGTCGCCCATCCCGAGGCGACGCATCACACGATCCACTTCGGGCAGGCCTGGCGGCGCACCTTCGAGGAGATCATCAGTCGCGGCGAGCTGATGAGCGACCCGTCGTTTCTTGTGAGCACAGCGTCGGTGACCGAGCCCGCGGCGGCACCGGCCGGCGCGCACAGCTACTACGTCCTGTTCCCCACTCCGAACCTCACCGCGCCGCTGGACTGGTCGGTCCTCGGCCCCCGCTATCGCGACGAGGTCGTCGCCGTCCTCGAGCGCGCCGGCTACGCCGACTTCGGCTCGGCGGTCGAGGTGGAGCAGATCACCACCCCGGCGGACTGGCGCAGCCGCGGCATGGCCGCGGGAGCTCCGTTCGCCGCGGCGCACACGTTCTCCCAGACGGGGCCGTTCCGGCCCGGCAACCTGGCACCCGGCCTCGACAACGTGATCTTCACCGGAAGTGGCACCCGGCCCGGGGTGGGGGTGCCCATGGTGTTGATTTCAGGCCGACTGGCGGCGGAGCGGGTCCTCGGCCGTGATCGCGGTTACCGCACCCGGGCGCTGGTCGACATTCCGTGATTCCACCGTGTGTTCACCAGGATTGCCCGCCGCCATCAGATGACGGAGTTCCTGAAGAGCGCCTTAGAAGAGGCTTCCGACCACACTGTCCCGAGTCCTCGGGCCCTCGATTCCGTCTGTTGTCTGGGAGGATGGACTCATGAACGAGTGGACGACCGATCCCGGCGTGGCGGCATCCGACGTCGAGGCCCGGACGCCCGCCGATCCGCCGGCCCACGACGTGGCCGCCGACGCCGCGCTGCTGGAACGAGCGCTCTTCGAGGTCAAGAAGGTCATCGTCGGTCAGGACCACATGGTCGAGCGCATGCTGGTCGCGCTGCTCGCCCGCGGGCACTGCCTGCTGGAGGGCGTGCCCGGCGTCGCGAAGACGCTGGCCGTGCAGACGCTGGCGACAGTCGTCGGTGGCTCCTTCGTGCGGATCCAGTTCACCAGCGATCTGGTCCCCTCCGACATCATCGGGACGCGGATCTTCCGCGGCAGCCGGGAGACGTTCGATATAGAGCTCGGCCCGGTGTTCGCCAACTTCGTTCTCGCTGACGAAATCAACCGTGCACCGGCCAAGGTCCAGTCGGCGTTGTTGGAGGTCATGTCGGAACGGCAGGTATCCCTGGGCGGGGTGACCCATCCGCTGCCGCTCCCCTTCCTCGTTCTCGCGACGCAGAACCCGATCGAGTCCGAAGGCGTGTATCCCCTGCCGGAGGCGCAGCGTGACCGTTTCCTCATGAAGGTGACGGTTCCCTATCCGAACGCGGCCGAGGAGCTGGAGATCGTCCGGCGGATGGGGGTGCGTCCACCCACCGCGGAGACCGTCCTCGACCCGGACGCGCTCATCCGCCTGCAGAACCGTGCGGACGACGTGTTCGTCCACCACGCGATCACCGAATACGCCGTCCGCCTGGTGCTCGCCACCCGTTCGCCGGCCGAGGTCAACCTGCCCGAGCTCGGCGGGCATCTGGCCTACGGTGCCTCACCGCGCGCGTCGCTCGGGCTCATCTCCGCCGCGCGGGCGCTGGCGCTGCTGCGCGGACGTGACTACGTCGTCCCCGACGACGTCGCGGCGGTGGCACTCGACGTGCTGCCGCACCGCCTGGTGCTCTCCTACGAGGCTCTTGCCGAAGGGCTTACCGCCGAGGAGATCGCTCGGCGCATCCTCGGCGCGCTGCCGCCTCCCCAGATCGCCCCCCGCCAGCAGAACGCGGCCGAGCACGGCCTGCGCAACGGGCACCGTTCACCGCCGCCGACCCATTCCGGGCGCTGGCACACCGATCCGCGGACCGGCTTCCCCGAGTACTTCGACGGCGGGCCGGCGCGGTGAAACGGTCCGATCGGACCGGCGCGACCACGCCGCAGGTGATCTCCCAGCCACCGGCGACCTCACCGTCGGTGGAGCGGACGCTGCGCGGCCTCGAACTCGCCGTCAACCGCCGCCTGGACGGCATGCTCCTCGGTGACCACCTCGGTCTCCTGCCTGGTCAGGGGACCGAGAAGGCCGAAAGCCGCGAGTACCACGTCGGCGACGACGTCCGGCGGATGGACTGGGCCGTGACCGCGCGGACGACGGTCCCGCATGTGCACGACCTTGTCGCCGACCGGGAGCTGGAGACCTGGGCGCTGGTGGATCTCACCGCCAGCCAGGAGTTCGGCACCACCTCGATCCGCAAGCGGGAGCTGGCGATCGCGGCCACGGCCGCGATCGGCTTCCTCACCGCCCGCACCGGCAACCGGATGGGCGCCCTCGCCCTGACCCCGACCGGGCCGCAGCTGATTCCAGCCCGACCGGGCCGCCAGGGGCTGCGGACCCTGCTGCGGGCGCTCCTGTCCGTTCCCGAGGCGGCTCACGACCGTCCCGTGCGGCGGCCTGACCATTCCGCGGCCACCGACCTCGCCGCGGCGGTCGCCGCGATGGACCGGCCGCGCCGCCGCCGTGGCCTCGCCGTGGTCATAAGCGACTTCCTCTCCACCGACCTGGGCTGGGAGCGGCCGATGCGGGCACTCGCGGCACGCCATCAGCTGCTTGCCGTGGAGGTCCTCGACCCCGCCGAGCTGGCCCTGCCGTCCGTCGGGCTGCTCTCCGTCGTGGACGCGGAGACCGGCGCGGTGCTGGAGGTACCCACCTCGTCGCGGCGGGTCCGCGAGCGCTACAGCCGGGCCGCGGCCGAGCACCGTGCCCAGGTGGCGCTGACGCTGCGCCGGGTGGGAGCCGGGCACCTGGTGCTGCGCACGGACTCGGACTGGCTGGTCGACATCGTCCGGTACGTGTCGGCGGCGCGGGTGACCCGTGGCGCGGCCCGGCGGCCACCGGTGGGTGCGGGCGCGTGAGCTTCCTCGCGGGCCACTGGCTGTGGCTCTTCGTCGCGGTGGCCGCGCTGGCGGCGGCGTACATCGTGGTGTCGATGCGCCGGCGGGTCTACGCGGCGCGGCTGTCCTCGACGGCACTGCTGTCCAGCGTGCTGCCGCGGCGGCCGCAGTGGTGGCGCCGCCATGTGCCGGCGGCACTGCTGCTGCTCACCCTGGCCGGGTTGGTGATCTCGCTGGCGCGACCGGCGCGGGCCGAGCGGGTTCCCCGCGAGCGCGCCACCATCATCCTGGCGATCGACGTGTCGAACTCGATGGCGGCCACCGACATCCAGCCGACCCGCCTCGAAGCCGCGAAGCAGGGCGCCCAGGCGTTCGTCGACCAGTTGCCGCCCCGCATCAACCTCGGTCTGGTCTCGTTCGCCGGGTCGGCGGCCGTGCTGGTCCCGGCCTCCACCGACCGGGAGTCGGTCCGGTCCGGCATCCGCGGCCTGCAGCTCGGCCCCGCGACCGCGGTCGGTGAGGGCATCTTCGCCTCACTGCAGGCGATCACCACCGCCGGCGAGCGGATGTCGGACGAGGGCCAGCCACCACCGCCCGCCGCGATCGTCCTGCTCTCCGACGGCGAGACGACCCGCGGCCGGCCGAACACCCAGGCCGCCACCGCCGCGCGGGACGCCGAGGTTCCGGTCGACACCATCGCCTACGGCACCTCGGACGGAACCCTCGATGTCGGCGGGCAGCAGATTCCCGTCCCCGTGAACGAGGACGCGCTGCGCGAGCTGGCCGAGCAGACCGGTGGCTCCTACCACCGGGCGACCACCGGTGACGAGCTGCAGTCCGTTTACCGCGGCCTGGGCAGCTCCATCGGGTATCGCACCGAATACCGTGAGATAACGTCCTGGTTCATCGGTCTTTCCCTCGGTCTCGGTCTGGCCGCGGCGGCGCTCTCCCTGGCCTTCTCCTCACGGCTGCCCTGAACCCGCTGCTCAGGCGACTTCGACTACTCTGGCTGGTGTGGGCGGTCTCCGCGGCGAACTGGACGCCGCCGGCGTCACTGATGAGCGGCTACGTGCCTCCTACCGCCGGGCGCGGGAACTCAACGCGGCGCACGGGCGCACCTATTACCTGGCCACTCTCCTGCTGCCGAAGTGGAAACGGCCTCATGTCCACGCCCTCTACGGCTTCGCGCGCTATGCCGACGAGATCGTCGACGATCTCGACTCCACGCTGACCGACGAGGCGAAGGCACAGTGGCTGCGGCGGTGGGGCAGCACCCTGGTGACCTCACTGGCCGCCGGAGCCGACGTCACGGCGGCGGAAACCGGCGCATCGGCTGAAGGTGAGGCCGCGGATGCTGAGGCCGCCGATGCTGAGGCGACGGTGCTGCCCGCCGTGCTGCACACGATTCGGCGGTTCGATCTGCCGGTCGGCTATTTCGAGACCTTCCTGGCGTCCATGGCCATGGACCTGACGATCACCAGCTACGCCACCTGGGATGACCTCATGGTCTACATCCACGGCTCGGCGGTGGTCATCGGTCTGCAGATGCTGCCCATTCTCGAGCCGGTGAACCCCGCGGCGGAACCCTACGCCCGCGATCTCGGTATCGCCTTCCAGCTCGCGAACTTCATCCGGGACATCGGTGAGGACCTGCGGCGCGGGCGCGTATACCTGCCGCAGAGCTCGCTGGACCTGTTCGGGGTGACCTGGGATCACCTCGCCACGGGGGTGGCCGACGGCCCGGTGCGCCGCCTGCTGGCGTTCGAGATAGCCCGTGCGCGGGAGCTGTTCCGTTCCGCCCGCCCGGGCATCCGGCTGCTGCATCCGACGTCCCGGGACTGCGTGTCGACCGCGTTCCGGCTGTACAGCGGAATCCTGGACGAGATCGAACGCGCCGACTACCAGATCCTCGACCGGCGGGTGTCAGTCGGGCTGGGCCGGCGCCTCGGTGTCGCGGCACCCGGTCTCGTCCGGGCCGCGTACTCACGGCGCGACCGGGCAGCCGGTGAGAACAGGGCGCCCGATCAGCACAGGTCGCTCGATCAGAGCAGGGCGCCCGGTCAGAGCAGGTCGCGCCCGCCCAGGTAGGGCCGCAGCACCTCCGGTACGCGAACCTGCTGGTCGGCGGTCTGGAAGTTCTCCAGAATCGCGGCCAGCAGCCGGGGTGTCGCCACCGCGGTGTTGTTCAGCGTGTGCGCGAAGTGGATGTTCCCACCTGAGTCGCGGTAACGGAGGTTCGCCCGCCGGGCCTGCCAGTCATGCAGCGTCGAACAGCTGTGGGTCTCCCGGAAACGGTCGAGCGTGGGAAACCAGGTGTTGATGTCGTTCATGCGGAACTTACCCAGGCCCATGTCCCCGGTCGCGCATTCGACGACCTCGTAGTGCAGGCCGAGATCGGTCAGGATGCGCTCCGCGGTGGCGAGGAGCTCGGCGTGCCAGCGGGCGGACTCGGCCGGGTCGTTCACGCACAGGACGAACTGCTCGACCTTCTCGAACTGGTGGACCCGCAGCAGCCCGCGGACGTCGCGGCTGGCGCTGCCGATCTCCCGGCGGAAGCACGGCGAGATACCGGCATACCGGATCGGCAGCTGGCCGGCGTCGAGGATCTCCCCGGAATGCAGCCCCACCAGGGCGACCTCGGCGGTGCCGGCGAGAAACGCGTCGTCGGCTGGAATCTCGTAGATCTCGTCCCGGCCCTTGGGGAACATCCCGGTGCCGACGAGCGGTGCCTCCTTGACCAGCGCGGGCACCGCGACCGGGGTGAAGTCCCGCTCGCGCAGCAGGTCCAGCGCATAGGAATGCACCGCCCGCTCCAGCATGACCATGTCACCGACCAGTGCGTACGCCCGCTCGCCGGCGACCCTGCGGGCGCGGGCGAACTCGGCCCAGCCCCGCTTCTCCGCGAGCTCGGTGTGGTCAAGCGGCGGGAAGTCGAACTCGGGGCGCGTCCCGACGGTGCGGATGACCACGTTCGCGGACTCGTCCGGCCCGACCGGCGCGCCCTCCCAGGGAATGCCCGGCGCGAGCAGCATCAGCTCGGACAGCCGGGCGCTGGTCTGGGCCAGCCGCTCGCGCAGGTCCTGCAGCTGCCGGTCGAACTCGACGTGCTCCGCGCGCAGCTCGGCGCGACGGGCCTCGTCCGCCTTGGCGAACTGCTTGGCGAAGGACTTGCGGCGCGCCTGTGCCTCGTCGACCTCGAACTGCAGCTTGCGGTTCTCCTGGTCGAGCGCAAGCAGCTCGTCCACGTCGAGATCGACACCCTTGAGCCGTACGGCGTCCTTAACGGCGTCGGGATTGTCCCGGATGAAGCGCTTGTCGAGCATGAATTCGTGTCAGCCTTCGCGTCGGGTCCTGAGCCAAGACGCTATCAGCCGCACCCGAGGGGCCCTCTTCCTTCAAGCGCCATGTCCACCTCGACGGCGCGACTCGACCGGGCCCCCGCACAGCGCTGTGCCCGCAGCACACCGGCGCCCGCGGCCCCGCGCCCGCACCTCACACGACACGTCACACGACACGTCACACGACACCGCGACCGAATCCTGCGCACCGGATTCCGCCACGATCCCGGCGAGTACCCTGTGTGACGAAAGTGGCCAAGGTCAGATCCCCGAGGGCCGCGTCCTGCCGGGCCGCGCCGCGGCCGAGATCGACGGCACGCGTCCGGCCCACCGGTCGCCCGCCTTCTCACAGGTCGTCCACAGGCCACCTCGACAGACTCGTCCGCGACGGGGACGTGGACGGCACATCGACCGCCTGAGGACCATCCGGCGGTCACGGGACAACAGAAGCGGGAGGCCGGCGACGGTGTCGAGCACGAGGGAACGGCGGCAGCGAGAGCTCGCCGCCGCGCGGGCGGCGCGCCAGGCACAGCGGCGGCGTGAGGCCCACCTGCGACAGCGCAAGCGCATCACCGTCATCGCGGCGGTGGTCGTGGTCGCGATCGTGGGTTCGGTGATCGCGAGCGTCCTGCTCAGTGGTGGCTCCGACGACAACAACGAGCTCACCTCGACCGCGCCCACGCAGACGGCCACCACGCCGAAGACCTCGGCGCTGCCAGCCGGCCAGACCAGCAAGGTCGGCGACTGCGTCTACACGTCGACCGGCGAGGCGCCCTCGCGCCAGGTCTCGCTGCCCACCGCCGCCGCGACGGTGAACAAGAACCCGGCCACGATGGTCATCACCACCGACCAGGGCACGATCACCGCCGCGCTGGACGCGGACAAGGCTCCCTGCACCGTCAACGCGCTGCGCTCCCTCGCCGAGGCGGGGTTCTACACCGACACCGCCTGCCACCGCCAGACCGGCGGTGCCGACGCCGGCATCAGCGTCCTGCAGTGCGGCGACCCCACGGCGACCGGCACGGGCGGCCCCGGCTTCGGGTACGCCAACGAGAACACCGAGGGCGTGAACTACAACCGCGGCGTGCTGGCGATGGCGCACAGCAGCCAGCCGGACAGCAACGGCAGCCAGTTCTTCATCAACTACGCCGATCCCACCGCGGACGGCGCGTCGGCGCTGGCCGGTGGCTACACCGTCTTCGGCCACATCACCGAGGGCCTCGACGTGCTGGACAAGCTGACCTCCCCGGGCATCGAGGGCGGTGGCTCGGACGGCACCCCGGCCAGCAAGGCCCAGATCCGGTCGATCGAGATCAACCAGGAGCAGTAAACCCGCCCGGCGCCGGTCCAGCACCACACCGGTCCAGCATCGCCCACCGCGAGGCCGGCGGCATCGCCGGCCAGGCCCGCGGTGGGCGCTGTGGCCGCGGTGGGCGCGGTGGGCGCTGTGGTCAGCCCGCCCAGCGGCGGACGGTGTCGATCCGCGCCTGTAGCTGCGCGGCGCTGGCCTGCGCGCTCGGGGGGCCACCGCAGGACCTGCGCAGCTCCGCGTGGATCATCCCGTGGGGCTTGCCGGTCCGGTGGTAGTGCGCGGCCACCAGCTTGTTGAGCTCCTTGCGCAGCTCCCCGATCCGCTCGTGGACCGGACGGTCGGCCGCCTCTGCCTCCCCCGCCGCCTCGCCCTGCCTGGCCGCCGGGACCACCGGCTCGGTGGACGCGGCGGCAGCCGCGGAGGCCTTCGCCGCGGCGGCCCGCTGCGCGGCCTCACGCTGCCGCAGCAGGGTCGCGACCTGATCGGGTTCGAGCAGCCCGGGCAGGCCGAGGAAGTCCTCCTCCTCCGGCGATCCGGCCTGGGCCGTGGTCCCGAACTCACCACCGTCGAAGATCACCCTGTCCAGCTGGGCGGACGATCCGAGCGCGGTGAACGGGCTGTCTGGCTTGTCCGGCGTGTCCCGGCGGCGGTTCGCCTCCCGCAGGGCGTCGTCGTCGAAGGCGTCCGGCTCGCGCATCGGCTTGTCCAGCGCGTGGTCGCGCTGGACCTCCATCTCACCGGCCAGCGCAAGCAGTGCGGGCACACTCGGCAGGAAGACCGACGCCGTCTCCGAGCGGCCGCGGCCGCGGACGAACCGACCGACCGCCTGCGCGAAGTACAGCGGTGTCGAGGCAGAGGTGGCATACACGCCGACCGCCAGCCGGGGGACGTCGACGCCCTCACTGACCATCCGGACGGCGACCATCCAGCGGTCCGTCGACTCCCGGAAGGTAGCGATCTTCGAGCTCGCGGTGGGGTCGTCGGAGAGGACCACGACCGGAGACGTCCCGGTGATCCGCCGCAGCAGGCCGGCGTAGGCGCGGGCGGTGGTGTGGTCGGTCGCGATGACCAGGCCGCCGGCGTCCGGCATGCCGCCCCGGCGCACCTGGGAGAGCCGGGTGTCAGCCGCCGCGAGGACCGCCGGCATCCAGTTGCCCTGCGGGTCGAGCGCGGTACGCCACGCCGCGGCGGTCTGCTCGCTGTTCAGCGGCTCACCGAGCCGCGCGCTCAGCTCGGCACCCGCGCTCGTCCGCCACGACATCTCGCCGGAATAGGCCAGGAAGAGCACGGGGCGGACCACACCATCGCGCAGCGCGTCCGCATAGCCGTAGCTGGAGTCCGCGACGCTGCGGGTGACGCCCTCCGCGTCTGGCAGGTAGGTGACGAAGGGAATCGGACTGACATCCGACCGGAACGGTGTTCCGGTGAGCGCCAGCCGACGGGCGGCCGGCGTGAACGCCTCACGCACCGCCTCACCCCAGGAAAGCGAGTCCCCCGCGTGGTGGATCTCGTCGAGGATCACCAGGGTGCGCCGGGCCGCCGTACGCATCCGGTGCAGCGCCGGATGCGCCGCGACCTGAGCGTAGGTGACGGCCACACCCGTGTAGTCGGACGCGGTCGCACCGGCGGAGTTGCGGAACGTCGGGTCCAGATCGATGCCGACGGCCGAGGCCGCACCGGCCCACTGCCGCTTCAGGTGGTCCGTCGGGGCCACCACCGTCACCGCCCGGACCTCACCGGCGGCCAGCAGCTCGGCGGCGATCTCCAGGGCGAAGGTCGTCTTGCCCGCACCCGGCGTCGCCACCGCCAGAAAGTCCCGCCCGCCCGAGGCGGTGCGCGAGCGGTAGATCTCCAGGGCGGCGCGTTGCCACTCCCGCAGCGGCCGGGCCTGGACGCGCGCGCGTGGGCCACGGGGGCTCGGGGGCAGAGGACCAGCTCTCACACACCAGACTCTATGGTGACGCACCGGCGAGACGATGACGCCGCGTGCCGTCACGGAGCGCGGTCGCCCGTTCGATGATTTGCCTGTTTCTTGTCACCGAAGGACCACACGAGGGGTATCACCGCCTTTGCTAACACACGGTTAAGCTCCTGAAGTCAACTGCTTGACTCGGAGGTCCCGATGGAGCGCCCGGCAGGAACGTCGGCGGGTCACACCTCGCCAAGGAGCATGCGACCAAACGACCCCAGGCCGGCCACCGCCGGCCCGGCCCGTACTCCGAACGTTCGGCTTCGCACCAGTCGAGAGGAACGCGGCTGGTCGCAGGAACGCCTGGCGAGCGAGATCCGACGCTTCTCCGTCATCCACGAGGGCCGCGAGGCCGGTGTCACCGGAAATATGATCTGCAAGTGGGAGAAGGGCGACAAAAAGCCCAGCCTTCGCTACCAGCGGTTGTTGCGCGCGCTGTTCGAGCGCTCCTCGGCTGAACTCGGCTTCGTCGACGACGACCCCAGCACCGGCCTGGCCGGCCGGCTCCCCGCCGCCACGGACAAGCTTTCCCACGGCATCGGCCCGGCCGGAACCGTTCTCATCCAGGCAGAGGCCGGGGCTGAACCGTCCGGTGACATTCCCGTCGAGCGCCGCGGGTTCCTGCGGCTTTTCGCCGCCGCGGGTGGCGTCGCCGTCGTCCCGCTGGGCACGGCCGGGCCCGACAACGCGCCGTGGGAGCGGCTGTCCGCGGCGCTGCGCCGGCGCACCACCGTCACCCCGGAGCTGACGGACGAGCTGAGCCGATGCACGGCGGGCCTGTACAGCCTGGAGGAGCGCGTTCCCGCCCGGGCCCTGTTCCCCAGGGTCACCGGTCATCTTGGGACGCTCACACAGCTGTTGGAGTCCAGCGGCCGATCGTCGGCACGCCGCGACCTCGCGGCGACCGCCGGCGAGACCGCGGCGCTGGCCGGCTGGCTCGCGTTCGACATGAACGACGTCCCGGGCGCCCTGGCGTACTACCGGGTCGCGATCGAGGCGGCGCGGGAAGCCGACGACAGCGCGCTGTGGGCCTGCGTGCTGGGTTACGAGAGCTACCACAGCGCCGGGCTCGGTCGTCACGACCAGGCCTGCGCGCTGCTGGCAGAGGCGCAGCGCCGCGCCGCGGGCGCGAGCACCATCATGACCCGGGCGTGGCTGGCTGGGCGGGAGGCCGAGGAACAGGCCGCCCGCGGCGAGGGGCGGGCGGCACTGGCCGCGTTGGACCGCGCTCAGGAGGCCTTCGACCGCGCCGACGACGGCGACCGGGTCTGGACCCAGTTCTTCGACCGTAGCCGGCTTGACGGCATCAAGGTCACGACCTACACGAGGCTGCGCCGGCCGGCCGCCGCCCACGCCGCAGCGACGGAGGCGCTGCGTGCCACATCTCCGCACAGCGGCACCAAGAAGCGCTCCTTGTTACTCGGCGATGTCGCCGAGGTGCACATTCAGCGGCGGGAGATCGACGCCGCGACCCAGTACGCGGCCGAGTCGCTGGCCATCGTCGCGGCAACCGACTTCTCACTGGGGCTCACCAGGATCCGGCGGGTCCGGGAGCATCTGCGGCCCTGGCAGAACACCCAGGCCGTCCGGGATCTCGACGAGCAGCTTCGCGCGCTCGTGTAAGGCCGGAGCGTCAGCTCCGGATCGACGGGGCGGTCTCCGCCGTGATCCAGTCGAGATAGTCCGTGTGACCCGACACGATAGGGGTCGCAATGATCTCGGGCGTCTCGTATGGGTGCGCGGCGGTGATCTCCGCGATCAGGTCGGCCAGCCGTTCACTCGTTGTTTTGGCGAGGCAGAGCCATTCCTCCGACTGCTCGATCTCGCCGTTCCACCGGTAAGTGCTCCGAATCGGCCCGACCACCTGGAAACAGGCAACAAGGCGCCGCTCGACGAGCGCCCTGCCGATACGGTCCGCTGCGTCTGGTGAGTCGATGCTCGTGATGACCTGAAGGAATCCCACGCGTACTCCCACCCATAACCGATGGCGATGCGAGATACTCTACATCGGACCGCCGTCGGCGCCGGCGTTTTTTCACCGATGACCACGGGTGATTCTTTCGGTACACGGCCCGATCGGGCCCGGGGAATGTTGAAAAGCGACTTCCGGGACCATAGCGACACGGAGCGCATAAGTCTCCCGGGTCCCGCCCCCGTCGTCACACGATCGTCTGGCAGGCCCGGTAACAGTCGTAGACACCGCCAACGCTGCGTACCGCCGCCAGCACCCGATCGAGCTGTTCGGGGCCGGTGACCTCAATCGTGAAGCGGGCGTGCGCCACCCGGTCCTCCGAAGTCGAGGTCGACGCCGCACGCACCGACGCGGAGGTGTCGGAGAGAACTTCGGTTATATCTGCCAGCAGGCCGTAACGATCGAAGGCCTCAACCGCGATTTCGGTGGGGAAGGTCTGACTCTCCGCAGCGGCCCATCCCGCCACGGTCACCTGCTCGCGTGATGACGCCGAGGAGGCGACGTTCGCGCATTCCCGACGATGCAGCGAGACAGCACTGCTGTGCGTCGTGAAACCGACGACCTTGTCTCCGGGGAGCGGAAGACAACATCGCGCGAGACGCACTGGCACATCCGTGCCCTCGATCTCGGCGAAGCCCGCCCAGTTCTGCGTTCCACGGCGGGCGGCGCCCCGTGCCGCGACCTCCCCGGCGGTTTCGCGGCCCGCGAGACCACCGGCGTCGCCCGATCGCTCGCCCTGCTTTCCCGGCACGGAACGCCGCACCCGCCGGGCGCCACGCGAGGCCCCGCCATGCGAGGCCGCGGCAGGAGCGGTGGGCTCGGAAGGAGCGGTCGGCACGGTGGTGCCGCCGAGGGCGACTGCCGCCGTCGGGACAGCCTGCCCTGTCAGCGCGGCCTGCGCCGCCGCCGGTGCGGTCTGCGGTACGCCGACGTCCACGGGCTGGGCGTCCGGGGTCGCGTCGGCCGGACTCCCGGCACCGTGGGTGGTCACGGCGGCCTGGCCAGGCCGCTCGACCGGCCCGGGTGTGATCCTCCCGGTCCCGCCCGGCGCTCCGACGCCCGGCGCTCCGACGTCCGGCCTGATCCACGGCCCAACCGCCGGCCGGGTCTCGCCATCACGCCGGGCTGGGTCGCCCGAGTGCCCGAGCGGCCAGGTCAGGCCGCTCGCGATGCCGTGTGGTGACCGACCGTGGACGTCCCGGCGCTGCCGGGCCAGGCGCTTGCGGATCCGGACCCGGGCCCGGGATGTCCGCACGAAGTCAAGCCAGTCCTCGCTCGGCCCCGCTCCCGGCAGGTTCGAGGTGAGGATCTCGACGACGTCGCCGTTGCGCAGCCGGGTGTGCAGCGGGACCAGCCGGCCGTTCACCCGGGCACCGATGGCGCGGTGCCCCACATCGGTGTGCACCGCGTAGGCCACGTCGACCGGTGAGGAGCGCGCGGGCAGCGCGATCATCTTGCCCTTCGGGGTGAAGGTCAGCACCTCGTCGGAGTTCAGGTCCGAGGACAGCGATTCCAGGAACTCCCCCGGGTCGACCGTGTCGACCTGCCAGTCCAGCAGGCTGTGCAGCCAGGACAGGCCTTCGAGGCGGGCGCCGTCGGCGCCCGGCCCGACCGGCTTCGCCACGATGCCGGTCTCGGCCAGCCGATGCATGGACGGGGTGCGGATCTGGATGTCGACGGTGCGCCCGGAGTCGTCCGTCACGGACGTGTGCAGGCTCTGGTACATGTTGAACTTGGGGGTCGCGACGAAGTCGCGCAGCCGCCCCGGCACCGGGCGCCACACACCGTGGATGACACCGAGCGCGGCATAGCAGTCCGTGATGTCGTCCACGAGGACGAGTACGCGGACGATGTCCGTGTAGTCCCGCGGCGGGCGGCCACGCTCCTGTGCCCGCTTGAAGATCGAGAAGATGTGGCTGATCCGGACAGAGACCGCCCCGTCGACCCTGGCCTCGGCGAGTGCCGTCCGTAGCTGGTCCACCAACCCGGAGACCGTGCCGCTGGCCCGCTCCGCGGCGGTGAAGTCGTCCACCAGGCCGGAGATCCGGCGGTGCTCCTCGGGGTTGAGAACGGCGAACGCGCGGTCCTCCAGCTCGCGTTTGATCACGCTCACTCCGAGGCGGTGCGCCAGCGGCGCCAGGACCTCCAGCGTGACCCGCGAGATCTTCTGCTGCTTGGCCGGCGACATGAACCCCAGCGTGCGCATGTTGTGCAGCCGGTCGGCGATCTTGATGACGAGGACCCGGTAGTCGCGGGCGAGCGCGACGATCAGCTTGCGCAGGGTCTCCGCCTCCGCGGCCTCCCCGAAACGCATCTTGTCCAGCTTGGTCACGCCGTCGACCAGGTTGGCGACCTCACCGCTGAACTCCGCGGTGACGGCGGTGAGCGAGTAGCCGGTGTCCTCGACGGTGTCGTGCAGCAGTGCCGCGATGATGGTCGTGGTGTCGACGCCCAGCTCGGCGAGGACCTCCGCGACCGCGAGCGGATGGCTGATGTACGGGTCGCCGCTACGCCTGGTCTGGCCGGCGTGCAGGCGCTCCGCCACCGAGTAGGCGCGGATCACCGCGGCGATGTCGGCCTTCGGGTGGAAGTCCCGGTGTGCCTCGACGAGATCACGCAGTTCGGGGGGCACCTGCGGGGTTCGCGGCGCGGCCATCCGGCGGGCCAGGTGCGCCAGCCGGAGGCTGGCCTGGCGGGCCGCGATGACTGTCCGCGAGTCACCGTCGTCGCCGTCCGCTCGGGACAGCGCGGGCGAGAAGCCGCCCGCCGGCAGACCCGCTCCCGCGGCCTCAGCATTCACGGCGTGCCCCCTCGCGCTCGCAGTCAGCTCTGTACGTCCGAGGTGACCCGGAAACAGTCGTACACGCCGTCGGTGGATCTGACGGCGTCGAGAATGTGGCCGAGATGCTTGGCGTCACCCATTTCGAAGGTGAAACGGCTGACCGCCACCTGCTCCCGGGTCGTGGTGACCGACGCGGAGAGGATGTTGACGTGGTGATCGGACAACACCCGGGTCACATCCGACAGCAGCCTGGTCCGGTCGAGGGCCTCGACCTGGATCACCACCAGGAACACCGAGCCGGATGACGGCGCCCACTCCACCGCGACGGTCCGGTCGTGCGGGCCGCCGCGCAGGCTGACGAGGTTCACGCAGTCGGTGCGGTGCACCGAGACGCCCTTGCCCCGGGTCACGAAGCCGGCGATCTCGTCGCCGGGCATCGGGGTGCAGCACCGCGCGAGCTTCACCCAGACGTCCGCCGCACCTGTGACGATCACACCCGGATCGCCGCCGGAACGGCGCAGCGCCCGGATCGGCAGCTCGGTCTCGGCCGCGTCCTCCTCGGCGCTCTCCGGGCCGCCCAGGCTCTGCAGCAGCCGGTTCACCACCGCCTGCGCGCTGACGTTGTTCTCGCCGACCGCCGCATACAGAGCCGCGACGTCGGCGTAACGCATGTCCTTCGCCAGCGTCAGCAGCGCGTCGCCGGCCATCAGCCGGGCCAGCGGCAGGCCATGGCGGCGCATCGCCCGGCCGATCGCGTCCCGGCCGGCGACGATCGCGTCCTCGCGGCGCTCCCGCGCGTGCCACTGGCGGATCTTCGTCCGGGCCCGGGTGGAGCGCACGAACATCAGCCAGTCCTCGCTGGGCCCGGCGGAATGTGCGCGGGAGGTGAAGACCTCCACCACGTCGCCGTTCTCCAGCTCGGTGTCCAGGGCGGCCAGCCGGCCGTTGACCCGGGCGCCTACGCACTGGTTGCCGATGTCGGTGTGCACCGCGTAGGCGAAGTCGATCGGCGTCGAACCGAGCGGCAACGGGATGACGTCGCTCTTCGGCGTGAAGACGAAGACCTCGTCGGCGGCGGCGTCGAAGCGCAGGCTGTCGAGGAACTCCCCCGGATCCGCGGTCTCACGCTGCCAGTCCAGGATCTGGCGCAGCCAGTTGTGCAGGTTCGGATCGGTCCCGCCGGCGCCCCCGGCGGCCTTGGCTCCCCCGCGCCGGCCGGAGCCGCCGGAGCCGGAGCCGCCGGAGCGCGAGCCGGTGCCGTCCTCCTTGTACTTCCAGTGCGCCGCAATGCCGTATTCGGCCCGGTTATGCATGGAATGGGTGCGAATCTGCAGTTCGACCGGCTTGCCCTCGGGCCCGATGACCGTCGTGTGCAACGACTGGTACATGTTGTACTTGGGCATCGCGATGTAGTCCTTGAACCGGCCCGGAATGGGCTTCCAGTTCGCGTGGACCGTGCCCAGCGCGGCATAGCAGTCCCGGACCGAGTCGACCAGGACCCGGATGCCCACCAGGTCGTAGATGTCCTCGAACGACCGGCCGCGCACGACCATCTTCTGGTAGATCGAGTAGTAGTGCTTGGGCCGGCCGGTCACCACGGCCTTGATCCGCGCCTCGGCGAGCTGCGCCTGGACCTGCGTGGACGTCTCCGTGAGGTAGACGTCCCGGCTGGGCGCGCGATCCGCGACGAGCCGGACGATCTCGTCGTAACGCTTCGGGTACAGCGCGGCGAACGCCAGGTCCTCCAGCTCCCACTTGAGGGAGTTCATCCCGAGGCGGTGGGCCAGTGGCGCGTAGATCTCCAGGGTTTCGCGGGCCTTGCGCTCCTGCTTGTGCTCGGGCAGGAAGCGCAGCGTCCGCATGTTGTGCAGCCGGTCCGCGAGCTTCACCACCAGCGCACGCGGGTCGCGGGCCATCGCGACCACCATGCGACGGATGGTCTCGGTCTGCGCCGCCTCGCCGACCTTGACCCGGTTGAGCTTGCTGACCGCGTCGACGATCTGCAGCACCTGCGGGCCGAACTCGGCCTCGATCGTCTCGGGCGGGAGGTCCGTCTCCTCCAGGGTGTCGTGCAGCAGCGCGGCGCAGAGGGTCGGGATGTCCATCCCGAGGTCGGCAAGGATGCTCGCGACCGCGATCGGATGGGTGATGTACGGGTGCCCGGAGAAGCGGACCTGGCCGGCGTGCGCCGCGTCGGCCACCTCGAAGGCGTGCTGAACCGGCGCGATGTCAGCCCGCGGATGGTTCGCGACGAGCCCGCGCAGCACCGGGTCCAACGACGACGGCGGCGTGGCCCGATGAGTACCGAGGCGCGAGAAGCGCCCCCGCACCCGACGGGGCAGTGGTGGGGACTCGTGGCCCAGCCGTGGCACCACCGGGGACCCGCTTTCCGCGTCGTCCTCACCGCCCGCCGTCGCGGACACCATCGACACCGCGGGCGGCGCGGGCACGGCCTGGGACCCGCCGGCCGCGGCCTGAGTCACCTCACCGTGGCCGGCCTCGCCGTGTGCGACGGACCCCTCCGCGCTCAGGGCAGCCGACAACGGCCGCGTCTCCCCGACGGATGACGCGGCCGCGGGCACAGCTCCGGTGGTCACCGGCGGCGCCTCGGGCACGGGCCGCTCCTGCGTTGCGCTTCGGCCATGGCACGGATGTGCGAAAGGCTCCTGACATCGAGGTTAACGCTGCTGGTCCGCGCGGCCTTCCGCAACCCCGGGCAGACCCCGCGGCGGCCACACGCAGGTGGCCGTGGCGCGCCACACCCCTCGAACACCTGCCACCCAGCGGAACGTGGTGACGCCGGACCGGCTCAGCCGATCAGAGAGTCATGATCGAGGTGACCGGCAGCGCACCCGTCCGGTCGCGCCCGGCCAGGAAACTCAGCTCCATCAGGACCGCGAGACCGACCACATCCGCGCCGCATCCACGCAGCAGGTTGTGCGCGGCGGCGGCGGTTCCACCGGTGGCGAGCACGTCATCGACGAGCAGGACCCGCTCCCCCGCGGCCACCGCGTCCTGGTGGATCTCCAGGGTGGCGGTGCCGTATTCCAGGTCGTAGGTCTCGCGGCGGGTCGCCCCCGGCAGCTTGCCCGCCTTGCGCACCGGCACGAGGCCCGCGCCGATCCGGTCGGCGACAGGTGCCGCCAGCAGGAATCCGCGCGCCTCGATCCCCGCGATCGTGGTGACCGACAGGTCTCGCGCGAGATCCGCCAGGGCACCGATGACCACCCCGAACGCCGCCGGGGTGGACAGCAGCGGGGTGATGTCCTTGAAGACGACTCCAGGCTTGGGGAAATCCTGGACATCGCGGACGTGGGCGGCGAGCACCTCCGCTGCCGCGCCCAGAGCCGGCCCGCTTTCGACGCTCGTCATCGTGGTGACCTCTCCGCTTCAGAATTTCGTCGTCGCCCGATCGGGCGACCGTGTCCACGCCGATGCCGTGCCGGTTTCATTCCGTTTCGCGTCTTACATGCCTTACATCTAGTTCATGATACTTCGCACAGTTCGCCCGGCTCCGCACCGGCCTCGCCCTGCCTTACGCGCGGCGGACCCGCGTCCCCCTAGCGCGAACGCTTCTTACCACCGGAGCGCCGGGGCTGGGTCGGCTTCGACCGCGGGCCACGCCGTTGCGCGGACGGAACACCGACATGTCCAGCCGCGGCTGCCGCCGAGGCGGTGCGCATCCCACTGGCAACACCCACGGCGTCGCCGGGCTCGCGCACGTCCGGCTCGTCCACGTCGGCGTCCAGGCCGGCCGGGTCCGCACCCTGACGGGACCGCACCGACCGGCTGGTCTGCCCGGTCTCGGCGGCGCGGGCCGCCTTGGCCCGGCTCGCCCGGGCCCGCCCCACCCGCGCGTCCAGCGCGCGCACATCCGACTCGTTGCGCTTGAGGTCGACGAGCAGCGGGGTCGCGAAGAACAGCGAGGAGTAGGTGCCGGAGGCGATACCGACGAACTGGGCGAGCGCGAGGTCCTTCAGCGTGCCGGCACCCAGCAGCCCGGCGCCGACGAACAGCAGCGACGCCACCGGGATGAGCGCGATCAGTGATGTGTTGAGCGACCGGACCAGCGTCTCGTTGAGCGCGTCGTTGGTCGCCTCCGCGTAGGTCCGCCGCGACGACGTCGCCATTCCGGCGGTGTTCTCCCGTACCCGGTCGAAGACCACGACCGTGTCATACAGCGAGAAACCGAGAATGGTCAGCACAGCAATGATCGTGGACGGGGTGACCTCGAAGCCGACCAGGGAGTAGATACCCATGGTGACGACGAGGTCGTGGACGAGTGCCGCCATCGCGGCCACGGCCATCTTCCACTCGAACCGCACCGACAGATAGATCATCACCAGTATGAGAAAGACGATCAGACCCTTGATCGCCTTGTTCGTGATGGTGGATCCCCAGGATGACCCGACGGTCGAGACCGCGATGTTCTCGTCCGGGTTCGCGACGTTGAAACGCTTCGCGAGGGCGTCCTCCACCCGCGCGGTCTCCTCGTCGGACAGCGTGGGTGTCTGGACCCGGAACTGCTTGGACGTCTCGAGCTGCTGGACGACGCTGTCGGAGGCGTCGACCCCGCTGTCGCTGAGGACATCCTTGACCTGCTCGACGGTGCCGCCGTTCGCCGGGAACTGGAAGACGGCCCCGCCCTTGAACTCGATACCCAGCGTGAACCCGCGGACAATCATGCTCAGCACACAGATCGTGAGCAGCACTCCGGACACGACATACCAGACCCGCCGGCGGCCGACGAAGTCGACGTGGAACTCGCTGCGGTAGAGACGCCCCAGCATCGACATGTCAGTGCTCCCGCCTCTGCCCGGCAGTGCGCCGGCCCGTTCCCTGCCGCGCCGGCCCCGACTTCGTGAGCCGGGGAGCCTGGTTCGGCGGGCCTGACCCGCCGTCATCCGCCTGGTCGCCGTCCCCGTCCAGGGAGCCGGGGTCCACGTCGTCACCGGCACCCGCGCCGGCGGCGGCCGGACGGCCCGGCCCTGGGGTGCGCTTGGACAGCCGCGGAGACCGCGGCTGCGACGCGCCGCCCACCGAACGCACCGTCAGCCCGGAGTACCGGCTGGTGCTGAACAGGGGCCGGCGGACCAGCGCCGTGACAAGCGGACGGGTGAAGATGAACATGATCAGCACGTCGACCAGGGTCGACAGGCCGAGGGTGAACGCGAATCCACGCACGGACCCGACCGACAGGATGTACAGCACCGCCGCGGCGAGGAAGGAAACCGTGTCGGCGGAGAGCATGGTCCGCCGGGCCGCCGGCCAGGCGCGGTCGACGGACGTCCGCACGCTCCGGCCGGCACGGACCTCGTCCTTGATCCGTTCGAAGTAGACGACGAACGAGTCGGCTGTCACACCGATCGAGACGATGAGACCGGCGATACCGGCCAGCGTCAGGGTGAAGCCGATCGCATCCCCGAGCAGCGTGACCGCGGCGTAGTTCAGCGCGGCGCTCACCGCGAGCGAGGTGATCACGACGACGCCGAGCGCACGGTAGTACAGGAACGAGTAGATCACCACGAGACCGAGACCGATGGCGCCGGCCAGCAGGCCGCCGTGCAGCGACTCACGCCCGAGCGTCGGGGACACCGACTCTGCCTGCGAACGCTCGAAGGCCAGCGGCAGCGCGCCGAACCGCAGGACGTCGGCGAGGTCCTGCGCCTCGGACTGGGAGAAGTCCCCCGAGATCTGCGCCGAGCCCGAGATGCGCTCGTTGGTCTGCGGCGCGGACTGGACGACACCGTCGAGCACGATCGCGACCTGGCTGCCGACCGTCTTCTCCGTGAGTGCGGTGAACTTCTTCTGGCCGTTGCCGGTGAAGTCGACGTTGACGACCCACTGGCCGGTGGTCACGCTCGTCGTGCCGCCACCGCTGAGCAGGCCGGCCGAGGCCGACTTCACGTCCGTCCCGACCAGGGCCGCGGGCTTGAGCAGGTACTTGGTCGTGCCGTCCCGGTCGCAGGCGGCGGTCCAGTCCTCGGGGCGGTCCAGGCTCACCGCGGAGCCGCGGACCCCGCTGGCCGTGCAGGTCAGGTTGGCGAACTTCTCCTGGACATCGGCAGGCGGTGTCGTCGCGTCCGCGCTGGTGCCGCTCGCGGCCTGGTCGGCGGACGGCGACGCGGACGCGGCGGGTGCCGCGGGCGTCGTGGCGGCAGCGCTCGGCTGGCCCGTCGCGGCGGAGGCCGCCGGTGAGGCCGCAGCGGCAGGTGAGCTCGTCGTCGCGGCCGCGAGCGTGCTCGCCGCCAGGCTGGTCGCGTTGGTGGCCGCCGCGAGCTGGATGCGTGCCCCGCCCGCACCCGCCGGCGCGATGTACGCCGCCGGCTGGAGCGTGAGGCCGGACCCGCTGTCAGCTCCGGGGAGACCCAGCGCCGCCGGCTTCTGGGTGGCCGGCGCGCTCGTCGCGGCCGGCGCCGGCGAGCCGGTGGCCGGAGCCGCCGCTGGGGTCGGGTTCGCGGCCGCTCCCGTGGACGGGGTGGCGGACGGCGCCGTCGTCGCGGACGGGCTGCCGGTCGCCGACGGGGTCGGCGTAGCCGTGGACTGCGCGGCAGCCGACCCGGCAACCTCACGGAACCGCAGTTCGGCCGTCTGGCCCACCAGCGCCACGACGTCGTTGCGGCCGCGGCCGGGCACCGAGATCTCGATGGTGCCGCCGGTGCGGCGCACCTCCGCCTCGGCGACACCGAGGCCGTCGACCCGGCTGCGGATGACGTCGACGGCCTTGTTCAGCGCCGAGTCGTCGATCGAGCCACCGGTCACCGACCGTGGCGTGAGGATGACACTCGTCCCGCCCTGGAGGTCAAGGCCGAGCTTGGGCGTCCAGGTGCCGGTGACAGCCATGAGGCCGAAGAGGATGGCGAGCAGAGCACCAAGTGCTCCGAGCCGGGCGCCGACGGAGATGCCTCCCGACGCTCGTGCCGAGCGACGTGCCAATGCCAGGTCCTTCCTCACACACCGTCACCGATCTCGGCGGCGCCCAACGATTCCGAACGAGTGTCACCGAGGGTACGTTCCAACAGGCCTGACGTAACACCACCCGCAGCCGACGGGCGCGTGACGGTCCCGGCAGCAAACACCACGGCAGCCCCACGACACCTACCGTCCCAGGGTCCCGCGGTTCC